>NZ_BAAAZP010000228.1:0-20007 GCF_039536965.1 Nonomuraea antimicrobica
GGGCCGAGCGCGGCGGTGGCGGCCGGGGCGTAGAGGTCGTCGAGCACCCCGGGGAGCTGCACGCCGGTCGCGGCCCGCAGGACGCCCGCGGGGTCCCGGCGCACGGCCGCGACCTGGCCGCGCAGCGCCTGCCGGACGAGGCAGGAGTCGCACGGGTTCACCTTGAACGCGGCGTGTCCGGCCAGGTGCGGCCACCTGCGCCGCTGGGCCTCGCCCAGCGTGCCGGGGACGAGCCGGATGAGCCGCGGGTGGCCGGTCAGGTCGCCGTCGGTGCAGGTGATGCCGCCCTCGCCGGTGAAGGCCAGGAAGTGGCGGCCCGACGGATCGATCCGCCAGGCCACCGTGTCGCGGTCGATCCAGTGCGCCCTGGAACCGCCGAGGCCGGTGGGCCGGTCCTCGTCGTCGCCGTCGTGGCTGATGTGACTCAGGCTGCCTCGCCCCCTCGGCGGCGCCGCCCCGCACGTGCGTGCCCCAGCGTCGTCGTTCCCTTCGAGCGCGGGGCTGATGCGCGTCCTTCGCGCCGAGCGTGGGGGTGGTGCGCGTCGTTCGGGCCGAGCGCGGGGGATGTGCGTCGTTCGATCTTTGCCATGCTTTCTGGAAATTTCTGAAATGCCGCCCCGCTTCTTGACGGACGCGCCCGTGCCCGCGGGACGGTGCCGCGTTCCAGCACAGGTGTCCGCCGCCCGCCGAACGGCCGATGACCTGCGGAAAGCCCGTCCCCGTCGGCGCTCCGGGCCTCGCCCGCGACGAGGTTCGATCAATGTAACAACTTGCAGAAACCTTGCGTACCCATCTACCCGCGCCCGTCACGGCGGCGTACCCTCCGCTTACTCCGACCTCCGACGAGTTGTGAGAGAGAAGAAACATGCGACGACAGTTACCGTCCGCGGCGGCCGTTGCGGCACTGGCTCTGGTGGTCTCCGCCTGTGGCGGCGGCGGTGGGCAGGGGGCCGCCCCGGCGGCGTCGGTCTCCGACCCGTCGCAGGTGAGCGGCGAGCTGACGTGGTGGGACACGACGCGCCCCGAGAGCGAGGGGCCGACGTTCCAGGCGTTGATCAAGGAGTTCGAGGCCAAGTATCCGCAGGTCAAGGTCAAATATGTGAACGTGCCCTCCGACCAGGCGCAGGGCCAGTTCCAGACCGCGGCGCAGGCCGGCACCGGAGCGCCCGACGTGATCCGCTCCGAGGTCGCCTGGACCGCGCAGTTCGCCTCGTTGGGCTACCTGCAACCGCTGGACGGCTCCAGGGCGGTGGACAACCCCGGCGACTTCCTGGCCGGCCCGGCGAGCAGCACGAGGTTCAACGACAAGACGTACGCCGTGCCGCAGGTCACCGACACCCTCGCGCTGCTCTACAACAAGCGCCTGCTGAAGGAGGCCGGCCACGACGAGCCCCCGAAGACGGTCGCCGAGCTGAAGCAGACCGCGCTCGACGTCAAGGCCAAGACCGGCGCGGCCGGGCTGGCGCTGAACGTCGACTCCTACTTCCTGCTGCCCTTCATGTACGGCGAGGGCGGCGACCTGCTCGACGTCGCCAACAAGAAGATCGTGGTCAACTCCCCGGCGAACGTGCAGGCGATGGAGACCGTCACCGACCTGATCAGCTCGGGCGCCGCCCCCAAGCCGGCCACGACCGAGAGCTACGCCAACGCCATGACCGCCCTCAAGGAGGGCAAGGCGGCGATGATCTACAACGGGCCGTGGGCGCTGTCGGAGATCTACCAGGGCAAGGAGTTCCAGGACAAGACGAACCTGGGCATCGCGCCGGTCCCGGCCGGGTCCGTCAAGGCCGGGGCGCCCACCGGCGGCTGGAACCTGGCCATCTACGCGGGCTCGAAGAACATCCCGGCCGCGTACGAGTTCGTCCGGTTCATGACCACTCGCGAGGCCCAGGCGAAGATCGCGAAGGAGATCAGCCTCCTGCCCACCCGCACCTCCGCCTACACCGATCCCGGCGTGCAGGGCAACGCGGACGTCGCCGTGTTCAAGCCGATCATGGACACCGCGGTGCCCCGCCCCTGGATCCCCGAGGGCGGGCAGCTCTTCCAGCCGCTGCTGGAGGGCTACGAGGCGCTCGTCGGCGGCGAGTCCGCGCCCGCGGACATGCTCAAGCAGGTCGACGAGCAGTACCGCGGCATCATGAAGGACTGGAGCTGACCGGTGGCGGTGTCCACCGGACGGGCGCCGGCCGCGGGCGGGTCCGCCGCCGGCGGGCGCCCCGGCACGCCAGGACGCCTGCGGCGTGCGCTGGCCACCCACTGGTACGCCTGGGCGATGGTCGCGCCGGTGCTCGTCGTGATGCTCGTGCTGATCGGCTGGCCGCTGGCGCGCGGCGTCTACCTGTCGCTGACCGACGCGACCGAGGCCAACATCGGCCGCACCATCGGCGTCAACGTCATCCCGGCCACCTATGAGTTCATCGGCCTGGACAACTACCTGCAGATCCTGACCAGCGCCCTGTTCTGGGACAAGCTCCTGTGGACCGTGGTCTGGACGGCCGCCTGCGTCGTCCTCCACTACGGCATCGGCCTGGGCCTGGCCGTGATGCTCAACCGCCGCCTGCGCCTGCGCTCGCTCTACCGCGTGCTGCTGATCCTGCCGTGGGCGGTGCCCGCGTTCGTGGCCGCCTTCATCTGGCGCTACCTCTACAACAGCGACTACGGCGTGATCAACGGCTTCCTCGAACTGGCCGGCCTGAGCGGGGTGGGCTGGCTGGACGACCCGGTCACGGCGAAGCTCGCGGTGATCGCGGTCAACGTGTGGATCGGGGTGCCGTTCATGATGGTGGCGCTGCTGGGCGGCCTCCAGTCGATCCCGGCCGAGCTGTACGAGGCGGCCGAGGTGGACGGCGCCGGCCCCTGGCAGCGGTTCAGGGCCATCACGCTGCCCGGCCTGCGCCGGGTGTCGAGCACGGTGGTGCTGCTGGGCACGATCTGGACGTTCAACATGTTCCCGATCATCTTCCTGGTCACCCGCGGCGGGCCGGGCAGCGAGACGGAGATCCTGGTCACGTACGCCTTCCGCAAGGCGTTCACCGGCGTCCGCGACTACTCCGGGTCGGCGGCCTGGGGCGTGCTCATCCTGGCCATGCTGGTCGTGCTGGCCGTCGGCTACCGCCGTACCCTGCGCAGTCAAGGAGACCCCTGGTGAGCGGACCCGTGAGCCCGCCGAAGAGCCCCCGCGTCCGGCGGCGGGGCGAGCGGGGCCCGCTGGCCTCGATCGGCCTGCACACCGGCCTGCTGCTGGCCGTCGCCGTCTCCCTGTTCCCGGTCGTCTGGCTGGTGCTGACCTCGCTCAAGCCGCGCGACAGTTGGCTGTCGGCCGAGTTGCGGCTCTTCGACGACTCCTCGCTGGACAACTACGTCCGCGTCCTGACCGCCACCGAGTTCCCGCGCTGGCTGCTCAACAGCGTGCTGACGGCCGGGCTCACCATGGTCCTGGGCGTGTTCCTGGCCGCCACCACCGGCTACGCGGTCAGCCGCTTCCGCTTCCCCGGCCATCGCTCGGTGATGTGGCTGCTGCTGGTCACCCAGATGTTCCCGGTGGCCATCCTGATCGTGCCGCTGTACAACCTGATGGCCGGGCTGGGGCTGCTCAACCAGATCCCCGGGCTGGTGATCGCGTACATGACGATCGCGGTGCCGTTCAGCGCCTGGATGATGAAGAGCTACTTCGACACGGTGCCGATCGAGATCGACCAGGCCGGCATGGTCGACGGGCTGACCCCGTTCGGCGTGTTCTGGCGCGTGGTGCTGCCGCTGGCGCGTCCCGGCATCGCGGTCACGGCGTTCTACTGCTTCATGACGGCCTGGGGCGAGGTCGGCTACGCCACCGTGTTCATGTCGCAGGAGGACAGGCGCACGCTCGGCGTCGGGCTGCAGCAGTTCGTCGGCCAGCACTGGTCCGACTGGGGCCTGATGACGGCCTCCGCCGTGCTCATCGCCCTCCCGGCCGGAGCGGTGTTCCTCCTCGTGCAGCGGCACCTGATCACCGGGCTCACCGCGGGCGCCACCAAGGCGTGAACCCCATAAGTAACCGATCAGTCACTGTACGCGACCGGGGTCGGCGCAGGATCCTGGTCGCATGGACGGATTCCTCGACGAGACCCGGGGAGGAGTGACCGAGCTACGCGTCCACGGCGTCTCCGGCACACCCCCGGCCGGCATCCTGAACCACCCCCACCCCCGGCTCGTGGCGGGCGACGGCACCACCGGGTTCTACCGGCGCTGGTGGGAGGGCGGTCAGCCCACCGGCGACCACCCCGACGTGCCGGGCGTCCGCCATCGAGAGGCGTACGCGTGGGGCAACCTCACCTCCGGCGGCCGGGCGGTCGCGCTGTGGCTGCTCCTGCTGCCGTTCTCGCTGGCCAACCTGTCGTACTTCATGCTCCCCAGGCCCGCCAGGGGCAGGCGGCTGCGGCGCGTGACCGAGGCGGCGCAGCGGCTGTTCGCCCTGCTGCTCACCGGCACGCTCGTCGGTGCCGTCACCCGGGCCGCCGTCGACCTGATCGGCTGGCAGTGCACCGCGGCCGGCCACGCCTGCGACTCCGGCGCCGCCCCCGGCTGGGTGCGCTGGCTGGCGACGCTGTGGGGGCAGGAGCCGTCCAGGCGGCTGGCGGTCACGGCGATGGTCCCCCTGGTGCTCGTCGTCCTGCTGTGGTGGCTCGGGCGGCGCACCTGGCGGCGCGACGAGAGCACCGTGCCGCCCGCGCCTCCCGTGCCGCCCCCTGTGCCGCCTGCGGAGGGCACCCGTGGCGGGGCGCTGCTGGCCAGGCCGCGTCTGTGGCACGGCGGCGCGCCGGTGTGGCGGCTGCGGGTCGTGCACGTGTCCTTCTCGATCGCCTCGATCGGGGTGGCCGTGTCGGCGCCGTTCGCCGGTACGCCGCGCGGGCTCGCGCTGACCCTGGCCAACGCGGCCGTGCTGCTCGCCGCCGCGGTGCTGGTCACGCTGCCGTGGACGGCCAGGCGGCTCGACCCGCACTCCGGGCGACAGGTGCCCGCCCGGCTCACGTACGCGTGCCGGGCGCTGCGGGTGGCGGCCCCGCTGGTGTTCCTGGTCACGATCGCGGCGGCGCTGGCCGGGCTGCCGTCCGGCGCGGGCGGCAGCGTCCTGTGGCGGCTGCCCGGCGTCGGCATCGGAGCGCTCCACTACGGGCTCACCGTCGCGCTCGGGCTCTTCCTCCTCGTCGCCATCGGGGCGCTGGCCCGCCTGGACAGCCGCGACGGGCCGGGCGAGCGGCCCGCGCTGGGCGGGCTGGCCGCCTGGGTCACGCTCATGCTGGCCGTGGCCGCCGCGAACGTGCTGGCGCTCGGCCTGCTGTTCTGGACCGCGGACTTCTTCGGCGATCCCGGCAGCGCCGCCGGTCCGCGCGCGCCGGAGCGCACGCTGCTCCTCGACGACATGATCTGGTGGTCCGCGGCCCTGGTGCCGCTGCTGGCGCTGGGGCTCCTGGCCGTGGCCGGGGTGCTGCTCCTGATCCGCCGGGCGGAGGCGGCGCGGCTGGCGCCGGGGCTGAAGGCGTACTACGGGGAGCGCGACGACGCCCAGGTGGTCGCCGGGGCGTGGGCGCTGGCCTCGCTCACCGATCGCGCCGGGCTCGTGCTGGGCGTGCTCACCTGGATCGGCGTGACCGGGTCCGGCGCCGTGGCGGTGGTCCACCTGCTGCGGCTGTCCACGCCCGAGGGCGGGATCGCCGGGCTGTCGGCCACGGCCGGGAGCTGGGTGATGGTGGCGGCCCTGTCGGGGCTGGTGCTGCTCGGCCGCCGTACGTACACCGACCGCGGGCTGCGCAGGACGATCGGGATCCTGTGGGACGTCTCCACCTTCTGGCCCCGGGCCATCCACCCGCTCGCGCCGCCCTGCTACACCGAGCGGGTCGTCCCCGAGCTGACGGCCCGGGTCGGCCGGCTCGCCGCGGGCGAGGACGACCAGGTCGTGGTGTCGGGGCACAGTCAGGGCAGCGTCATCGCCGCCGCCCTCGTGCTGCAGCTCGACCCCGGCCTGCGCGGGCGCGTCGGCCTGCTCACGCACGGCTCGCCGCTGCGCCGCCTGTACGCCCACTACTTCCCCGCCTACTTCGGCGGGCCGGGGCTGTCGGCCGTACGCGACGCCGTGAGCTGGTGCAACCTCTACCGGCTGAGCGACCCCATCGGCGGGCCCGTCTTCGGGCGCGTCGATCCCCTCGCGTCCGCCGAGCCCGGCGGGTCCTCCCTGGACGCGGTGGACCGGTTCCTGTGGGACCCGAAGCCGCCCGGCCCCGGCGAGCCGCTGCCCGAGCCGCAGCGCCACTCCGACTACTGGCTCGAACCGTCCTACGAGGAGGCGCTGGACCGGCTCGTCACCGTCAAACGCGCCGCCTGAGCCCCGAGGCCCGCTCGCCCCGCGAGCGGGCCGCGGTGGAGTCTCACGGGCGACGGCCGATTCTGTCAGCCTCCGTGTAAGCCGAGGTCATGGGCGTGCAAGATCTGAAGTTTTCTTTTAGTTCACTCCTAAGCCTTGAAAGTTATATCCACGAGCGATTGAGTGCGGTCGTGCAGACCCTCCGATTCCTGGCCGCCGCCGCGATCGTCTTAGGCCCGATGGCCTTCGGCGCGCCCGCGCAGGCCGATCCCACAGCTCCCGCAGAGGACGCCCCCGAGGCGTCGTCCTATTCGGCGCCCTCCACGCTGCTGGCGCAGACCCCCGCCCTGTCCACGGCGGGGCAGCCCCGGCTGGAGACGGCCAAGAAGACCCGGCCGGTCGCCCCGGGCATCTCGCTCACCTCGTTCGACACCTACGACGCGCTCGGCTGGCTGCGCGCCGACGCCGTCACCGCCGACCTCGGCGGCTCCGGCCCGAGCGCCGATTACGTCTTCTCCGGCGAGGTGTCCAAGACCGAGCCGCTGTCCGGGCCCGCCAAGCGCTCGCGCGCCGTCGCGGCCGTGAACGGCGACTTCTTCGACATCAACAACTCCGGCGCCGCCCAGGGCATCGGCGTGCAGGACGGCAAGCTGATCCAGTCGCCCGTCTCCGGGCACGAGAACGCGGTCGCGGTCACCGGAGACGGCGTCGGGCGCGTGCTCAAGATGTACTTCGAGGGCAGCGCCACCCCGGCCGGCGGCTCGCCGGTCAAGCTCACCCAGTTCAACCAGATCGTCCAGCGCGACGGCGTCGGCCTGTTCACGCCGCTATGGGGCTCCTACAACCGGGCCCGCGCCGTCGAGGGCGCCGCCTCCGTCGCCGAGGCCGTCCTGGTGGACGGCGTGGTCACCGAGGTACGCACGTCCGCCGGCACCGGCCCCATCCCCGCAGGCACCACGATCCTGCTGGGCCGCGACGCCGGGGCCGCCGCCCTGTCGGCGCTGAAGCCCGGCGACAAGGTCGACGTCAAGTACCAGCCGAAGCCCTCCGACGGCAGCTCGGTCAAGGCCGCCGTGGGCGGCAACTGGGTGCTGGTCAAGGACGGCGTCGTGCAGAACTCCACCGACGCCGCCGCCCACCCGCGCACCGCCGTCGGCTTCTCGGCGGACGGCAGGAAGATGTACCTGCTCACCGTGGACGGTCGCCAGGCCGACAGCCGTGGCGTCACGCTGAACGAGCTGGCCGCCATGATGGTCGACCTCGGCGCGGCCAACGCGCTCAACCTCGACGGCGGCGGCTCCTCCACCATGCTGGCCCGCGAGCCCGGCTCCGCCGACGTCCAGGTGGAGAACAACCCCTCCGACGGCGGCGAGCGCCACGTCCCCAACGGCCTGGCGCTCTACGCGCCCGAGGGCAGCGGCCGGCTCAAGGGCTTCTGGCTGGAGACCGCGAGCGACCCGGCCAAGGCGCCCGGCGTCGGGCCCGTCGCCGGCGGCCGCCCCGACCGCGTCTTCCCCGGCCTCACCAGGCGGCTCACCGCCGCCGGCTACGACGAGACGTACGGCCCCGCCGCCGGCACCCCGTCGTGGCGGGCCAACCCGGCCGTGCACGGCGTCGTGCGCGATGGGAAGTTCCACGCCCTGATCCCCGGCCAGACCACGGTCACCGCCTCGCGCGGCAACGCCAAGGGCGCCATCGAGCTGACCGTGCTGCAGCCCCTGGAGCGGCTCGGCGCCACCGCCGACCGGCTGGGGATGGCCGGCCAGGACGGGACGGCCACCTTCGGCGTCGTCGGCTACGACCGCAACGGCAACTCCGCGCCCATCGAGCCCGGTGACCTCACGCTCGACTACGACCGGGACCTGTTCGAGGTCACCCCGGCCGAGCAGGGCTACTTCACCGTCAAGGCCAAGCGGGCCACCGGCTCCGGGCTGATCACCGCCAAGGTCGGCAAGATCACCACTGCCGTGCCGGTGACGGTCGGGTTCGAGGACAAGCCGGTCGCCGACTTCGAGGACGCGGCCAAGTGGACGTTCGCCGCCGCCCGCGCCACCGGCTCGCTGTCGGCCGCGCCGGGCCAGAGCGGAGGCGGGCTCAAGCTCTCCTACGACTTCACCACCTCCACCGCCACCCGCGCCGCCTACGCCAGCCCGCCCCAGCAGATCGTGGTCGACGGGCAGCCGCAGGCGTTCGGGCTCTGGATCAACTCCACCGGCAAGGGGGAGTGGCCGAGCCTGGAGTTCTACGACGCGCTCGGCCAGTCGCAGATCCTGCGCGGGCCGTACATGACGTGGACCGGCTGGCGCTACGTCGAGTTCGCGGTGCCTCCCGGCGTCAACTACCCGCTCAAGCTGCGGCGCTTCTACGTGGCCGAGACCAAGGCCGACGTGAAGTACACCAACCAGATCCTCATCGACGGCCTGGTCGCCAAGGTGCCGCCGTCGGTCGAGGCCCCGGCCGCGCCCGAGACGGCCGACCCCGTGGTCAAGAACGACGTGTCGAAGAAGCCGTGGCGCTTCGCGGTCATGTCGGACGCCCAGTTCGTGGCCAGGAACCCGGACAGCGACCTGGTCAAGAACGCGCGCCGGACGCTGCGCGAGATCAAGGCGGCCAAGCCCGACTTCCTGGTGATCAACGGTGACCTGGTGGACGAGGCGTCGCCGGAGGACTTCGCGCTGGCCAAGAAGATCCTCGACGAGGAGCTCGGCGGGACGGTGGAGTACCACTACGTCCCGGGCAACCACGAGGTCATGGGCGGCAAGATCGACAACTTCAAGGCCGTCTTCGGCGACACGTACGGGACCTTCGACCACAAGGGCACCCGCTTCGTCACGCTGGACACCTCCCGCCTGAACCTCAGGGGCGGCGGCTACGACCAGATGGCCATGTTCCGCTCCGAGCTGGACAAGGCGGCCAAGGACGGCTCGGTCGGGTCGGTCGCCGTCCTGTTCCACGTGCCGCCGCGCGACCCGACGCCCGGCAAGGGCAGCCAGCTCGGCGACCGCAAGGAGGCCGCGCTCGTGGAGGGCTGGCTGGCCGACTTCCAGCGCGACACCGGCAAGGGCGCCGCGTTCATCGGGGCGCACGTGGGGACGTTCCACGCCGAGCGCGTGGACGCGGTGCCGTACTTCATCAACGGCAACTCCGGCAAGAACCCCGCCACCGCCCCCGACGACGGCGGGTTCACCGGGTGGTCGCTGTGGGGCGTGGACCCGGTGACGCGGGCCGAGGCCGAGCAGGTCAAGCGGAGCTGGTTCACCGACGCGCCCGACTGGATCGGCGCGCAGGTGCGCCCGCACGTGGACGAGCTGACGCTCACCGCCCCCGCCACGGTCGCCGCCGGCTCGCCCGGCACGGTGACGGCCGCGATCCAGCAGGCCGGCCGGACCGTGCCGGTCGCCTACCCGGTCTCGGCCACCTGGTCCGGCTCGCCGAACCTGCACGTCGGGACGCGCAAGACGGCCAAGCCGTGGCACGTGGCCGTGCTCGACCCCACGACCGGCACGCTGACGGCGCTGCGCGCGGGACGCGTGACCGTGGCCGTCACGGTCAACGGGGTCACCAGGCAGGCGGAGGTCGCGACGACCGCCAGGGCCGCCGCGTGACCGCGCTTCACCGCGCCTGACTGTGCCTGACTGCGCCTGACTGTGGCTGACTGTGGCTGATCGTGCCGCACCTCGGGCCCCGTGGGACGGACGCCGTCCCGCGGGGCCCTCGCGCGTTCGTCCGGGCAGGTCGCGGGCAGGGGCCGGGTACGAGATCGTGGCAGCGCCCGGCGCCCGCGGAGCCGAAGGAGGAGGAGCGCCCATGTCCGTAGAGCTCGATCTCGTGCCCGCCGGGCTCGCCCGCGTCCTGGAGGAGCTGCCGCTGGTGGACCACCACGTCCACGGGGCCTGCGCGCACGACCTGTCGCGAACGGCGTTCGAGGAGATGATCACCGAGTCCGACCGGCCGGTGCCCGACTGGATGACCCAGTTCGACTCCCAGCTCGGCTTCGCCATCCTGCGCCACTGCGCGCCCGTGCTCGGGCTCGAACCCTTCTGCGCCCCCGAGGAGTACCTCGCCCGGCGCGCCAGGCTCGGCGTCGACGAGGTCAACCGGCTGCTGCTCGGCGCGAGCGGCGTCGGGCACTTCCTCGTGGAGACCGGCTACCGGGGCGAGGAGCTGCTCGGGCCGTCCGGGATGGCCGAGGTCACCGGGGTGCCCGCGGACGAGGTCGTCCGGCTGGAGAGCGTCGCCGAGCAGGTGGCCGCCGCCGGGTGCGGGGCGGGCTCGTTCGCGGCGCGGTTCGCGGAGGCGCTGTGGGAGCGCACCCGTACGGCCCGCGGGCTCAAGACCGTCGCCGCCTACCGGTGCGGGCTCGACTTCGACCCCGCCCCGCCCGCGCCCGCCGAGGTCACCGAGGCAGCCGGGCGATGGCTGGCCGGCGGAGGCGGGCGGCTGACCGACCCCGTGCTCGTGCGGCACCTCCTCTGGGCCGGGCTGGAGCGGGGGCTGCCCCTGCAGTTCCACATCGGGTTCGGCGATCCCGACGTGGACCTGCGGCGGGCCGACCCGCTGCTGCTGCGCGGGCTGATCGAGCGGGCCGCGCCGACCGGGGTGCCGCTGCTGTTGCTGCACTGCTATCCGTACCAGCGGCAGGCGGGGTTCCTGGCGCAGGCGTACCCGAACGTGTTCTTCGACGTGGGGCTGGCGATCAACCACACGGGGGCGCGGAGCACGGCCGTGGTGGCCGAGAGCCTGGAGGTGGCGCCGTTCGCGAAGCTGCTCTACTCCTCCGACGCGTGGGGGCCGGCCGAGCTGCACCACCTGGGGGCGCTGCTGTGGCGGCGGGCGATGGCGCGGGTGCTGGGGACGTTCGTGGCCGAGGGGGAGTGGTCCCCCGCGCAGGCCGAGCGGGTCGCGGTCATGGTGGGCGCCGAGAACGCCCGCCGGATCTACAAACTGGGAGCCGGACGATGAGCAGCACCACCGGCGAAACTGTCACGAACGGCCTCGACCCTCTAGGCTCGATCGAGATGGATCTCGAAACATTCACCCCTGGTTCGGGCAGGCTCGAACCTCGGGCCGCACTCCGCTCCGACGCCCCCGCACTCGACCTCAACGGGACGTGGCGCTTCCGCCTCTCGCCCACCGCGAACGTCCCCGACGACTTCGCCCGCCCCGGCTACGACGACTCCGGCTGGGCCGGCCTGCCCGTTCCCTCCCACTGGAACCTGCACGGCCACGGCGCCCCCGCCTACACCAACGTCTCCTATCCCATCCCGGTCGACCCGCCCCACGTCCCCGACGACAACCCGACGGGCGACTACCGCCGCGTCTTCGACCTGCCCGAGGGGTGGACGGGCGGGCGGCTGCGGTTCGAGGGCGCCGAATCGTTCGCCCGGGTCTGGCTCAACGGCCACGAGCTGGGCTTCTCCACGGGCAGCCGGTTGCCCGTCGAGTACGACGCCGGCCCTCACCTGCGCCCCGGCCGCAACGTGCTGGCCGCACGGGTGCACCAGTGGTCGGCGGCCACGTACCTGGAGGACCAGGACATGTGGTGGCTGCCCGGCATCTTCCGCGACGTCACGCTCACCCGCTCCACCGCCGACGTCTTCGTCCGCGCCTCCTACCACGACGGCCGCGGCACGCTCAGCTTCGAGCTGAACGCCGCGGGCCCCGGCACGCTGAGCGTCCCCGAGCTGGGCATCGACGCCCTGGAGCCGGGCACGGAGGTCACGGCCGACGTGGAGCCGTGGACGGCGGAGACCCCGCGCCTGTACGACGCCGTGGTGACCTGCCAGGAGGAGACGCTGCGGCTGCGCGTCGGCTTCCGCACGATCTCCATCGAGGACGGCGTGCTGCTGGCCAACGGCCGCCCGCTGCTGCTCAAGGGCGTCAACCGGCACGAGTTCCACCCGGAGCGGGGCCGCGCGGTCACGTACGAGAGCATGCGCGAGGACGTGCTGCTGATGAAGCGGCACAACGTCAACGCCGTCAGGACCAGCCACTACCCGCCGCACCCCGACTTCCTGGACCTGTGCGACGAGCTGGGCCTGTGGGTGATCGACGAGTGCGACCTGGAGACCCACGGCTTCGGCCAGGTCGCCTGGCGCGGCAACCCCACCGACGACCCCCGCTACGCCGACGCGCTGCTCGACCGCATGCGCCGCACGGTCGAACGCGACAAGAACCACCCCAGCATCATCATCTGGTCGCTGGGCAACGAGGCCGGCGTCGGCCGCAACCTGGCAGTCATGGCCGACTGGGCCCGCGAGCGCGACCCGTCCAGGCCGCTGCACTACGAGGGCGACCGCTCGTGCGCGCACACCGACGTCTACTCCCTCATGTACGCCCCCCACGCCGAGGTCGAGGCCATCGGCCGGCGCGAGGAGGAGCCGCTCGACGACCCCGGGCTCGACGCGCGGCGGCGGCGCATGCCGTTCCTGTTGTGCGAGTACGCCCACGCCATGGGCAACGGGCCCGGCGGGCTGGCCGAGTACCAGGAGCTGTTCGAGCGCTACCCGCGCCTGGCCGGCGGCTTCGTCTGGGAGTGGATCGATCACGGGCTGGCGCACCCCGAGCACAAGTACGCCTACGGCGGCGACTACGGCGAGCCGGTGCACGACTCGAACTTCGTCGTCGACGGGCTCCTCTTCCCCGACCGTACGCCGTCGCCCGGCCTGATCGACCTGAAGAAGGTGTTCGAGCCGGTCGGGTTCGAGTTCGGCGACGGGGTCGTCCAGGTGGTCAACGGCTACGACTTCACCGACCTGTCCCACCTGCGCTTCGTCGCGATCGTGCAGGTGGAGGGCGAGACGGTCGCCGAGCACCGCCTCGACGTGCCCACGGCCGGCGGCGAGTGCAAGCTGCCCGACCTGGACGGCGGGCGGGGCGGCGAGCGCTGGCTGACCGTGCGCGCCGAGCTGGCCGCCGACCAGCCGTGGGCGGCGGCCGGGCACGAGGTGGCGTGGGGACAGGCGTTGCTGACCCACGCCCTGCCCAGGGACCGCGACGTCACGGTGCCGTTCGCCTGCGGCGGCGGCGGACCGGCGGCGGGTGAGCTGACTGCCGGTGAGCTGGGGGGTGCCGAGCTGGTTGCCGGCGAGCCGGCTGGTGGTGAGCTGGCTGGTGGTGAGCTGACGGTCGGCGGATGCGCGTTCGACGCGGTCACCGGGTGGCTCGTGCGGCTGTTCGGCGTGCCTGTGGAGGGGCCCAGGCTCGACCTGTGGCGGGCGCCGACCGACAACGACCGCTACGGCGGCCTCGACGGCCGGTGGCGCGCGCTCGGCCTGCACCGCCTCACCCACCGGGTGGACGAGGTCACCCTCGACGACGGGCTGACCGTGCGGGCCCGGGTCGCACCGGCCGCCACCGATCTCGGGATGGTGGCGACGTACCGGTGGACGTTCGACGGCGGGCTGCGGCTGGTGCTGGACATCGAGCCGGACGGCGAATGGCGCGACCCGATCCCGCGGCTCGGGGTGACGATGTCGCTGCCGGGCGCCGCGGTGGATGAGGTGACGTGGTTCGGGCTGGGGCCGGGGGAGGCGTACCCGGACACGGGCCTGGCCGCCCGGGTGGGCCGGTGGTCGGCCACGGTGGAGCAGATGCAGACGCCGTACGTCTATCCGCAGGAGAACGGGCACCGGGCGGAGGTGCGGTGGGCCGAGCTGGGCGGGATCAGGGTGTCGGGCGAGCCCACGTTCGGGCTGACGGCCCGGCGGTGGAGCACCGGCGAGCTGGCCGCCGCCCGCCACCGGCCCGACCTGGTGCCGGGGGATCGGCTGCACCTCCACCTCGACCTCGCCCACCAGGGCATCGGCACGGCCAGTTGCGGTCCTGGGACGCTGCCCGCGTACGACCTGCTGGCGCGGCGCGCGACGCTCAGGCTCCGCTTCGACCGCGCGTGACCCCTCGCGGGGTGGCGGCGCGTGCAGGGTCACCCGCCTCGCGGTCGCGAAGCGGGTGACCGGGTACCGCGCACGCCCCCTGCCCAGAGGGCCGGGCCCCGCGAGATGCGGGCCCCGGCCCTGTTCGGACGCGCCCTGTTCGGACGCGCCCTGTTTCTGACCCGGCCTGTTCGGGCTGGGTCGGGCGGGCCCGGTCAGGCGGGCACGGTGAGGACCGTGCCCGCGCCGACCGTGAGGCCGCCCTCGCGGATGGCGAAGCCGAGCCCCGGCTCGACGGCGACCGCCTTGCCCAGCGCGACCGTCACCTCCACCGTGTCACCCGGCAGGGCCTCCAGCTCGCCGGGCAGGACCAGCTCACCAGGCACGTCCGTGGTCCGCAGGTAGAACTGCGGCCGGTACCCGGACGCGATGGGCCTGCGCCGCCCGCCCTCCTCCGGGGTGAGCAGGTAGACCCGGGCGGTGAACGACGCCGACGCCCGCTGGCTGCCGGGCGCGGCCAGCACCATCCCCCGCCGTACCTGGTCGCGGCGCACCCCGCGCAGCAGTACGGCGGCGTTGTCACCGGCCTCGCCCCGCTCCATCGTCTTGCCGAACGTCTCCACGCCCGTCACGACGGCGGTGAACCCGTCGCCGAACCCGACCACCTCGACCGTGTCGCCGACGCGGACCGTGCCGCGCTCGATGGCGCCGGTCACGACCGTGCCGCGGCCGGTGACTGTCAGCACGTTCTCGACCGGCATGAGGAACGGCGCGTCCACGTACCGCACGGGTACGGGGATGTGCTCGTCCACCGCCTGGAGCAGCGCCTCGACCGACGCCGTCCAGACCGGGTCGCCCTCCAGCGCCCGCAGCCCGGACACCCGGATCATCGGGACGCCGTGGTAGCCGTGCTCGGCGAGCAGCTCCTGCAGCTCCAGCTCCACCAGGTCGGTCAGCTCCGGGTCGGCGCCGTCGGCCTTGTTGACGGCCACGACCAGGTGCTCGACGCCGACCCGCTTGGCGAGCAGCACGTGCTCCCTGGTCTGCGGCATGATCCCGTCGTGCGCGGACACGACGAGGATCGCGCCGTCGAGCTGCGCCGCCCCCGTGATCATGTTCTTCACGTAGTCGGCGTGCCCCGGCATGTCCACGTGCGCGTAGTGCCGGGTGGCGGTCTCGTACTCGACGTGCGAGATGTTGATCGTGATGCCCCTGGAGGCCTCCTCCGGGGTCCGGTCGATCCGCTCGAACGGCGTGTACGTGGCCTGCCCGCGCGCGGCCAGCACCTTCGTGATGGCGGCGGTCAGCGTGGTCTTGCCGTGGTCGACGTGGCCCATCGTGCCGATGTTGAGATGCGGCTTGTTGCGTACGTAGGCCTGCTTGGCCATGATGCCCTTCCCTCGAACCTGGAGAAAACGTGTGACCCGTGGTGGGCCGTCGACCTCCCCCCGCCGGGTCACCTCGGGACTAACGGGAAGAGGTCAGCGCTCCAGGCCGTCGCAGGCAAGCCCGGAAGCGCCCGCGGGTGCGGGCGTCGCGTGGCGTGCGTACGGGAACATGAGGAACATAGTGAGGTGCTCAGCACCGGACCGCAACGGAATATTCCGCCCGGCGAACCGCATGGTGAGAGCACGGTCAGGGGGCGGGGCGGGTCAGGGGCGGCCGACGCCCATGTACGTGTAGCCCAGGGCCCGCATGCCCGCCGGGTCCAGCAGGTTGCGGCCGTCGAAGAGCACGGGCCGCCGCATCACCGCCGCCGCCCCCGCCCAGTCGACGTCCTTGAGCTGCGGCCACTCGGTGACCAGGATCGCCGCGTCGGCACCCTCCAGGGCCAGCTCCGGCGTGGCGTGGCGGGTCGTCGAGACCCACGGCTCGACCTCGGCCGGCCGGGCCATCGGGTCCCAGCAGCGCACCTCCGCGCCCTCCGCCAGCAGCCGCGAGGCCAGCACCGTGCTGGTGGCCTCGCGCATGTCGTCGGTGCCCGGCTTGAACGTCAGGCCGAGCAGCGCCACCCGCATGCCCGTGAGGGTGCCCAGCTCGTCCTTGAGCTTCTGGACTGCCCGGCGCTTCTGCAGGTTGTTGACCTCGATCACGGCCGACAGGAGCTGCAGGTGGTAGCCGGTGTTGCTGGCGAGCTGCCGCAGCGCCTCGGAGTCCTTCGGGAAGCAGGAGCCGCCCCAGCCGACGCCGGGCCGCAGGAAGTGGGGGCCGAGGCGGTGGTCGAGGCCGACGGCGCGGGCGACCTCCTCGACGTCCGCGCCGGTCTTCTCGCAGAGGGTGGCGATCTCGTTGATGAAGCTGATCTTCGTGGCGAGCAGGGCGTTCGAGGCGAGCTTGACCATCTCGGCGGAGCGTACGTCCATGACCACGACCGGGCCGTCCACGCCCTCGTGCAGCTCCGAGATCAGGGCGGCGGTGGCCTCGTCGGACGCGCCGATGACGATGCGGTCGGGGTGCAGGAAGTCGTGCACCGCCGTGCCCTCCGCGGTGAACTCGGGGTTGGCGGCGTAGCCGACGTGGGCCAGGCCGCCCGCGTCGAGCGCGGCCCGCACCCGGGTGCCGGTGCCCACCGGCACGGTGGACTTCATGGCCACCGCCCGCAGGTGCGCGGCGCCCTCCAGCGACCGCACGACCGACCAGACCCGTGACAGGTCCGCGTCGCCGGACGACGACGGCGGGGTGTCCACGCACACGTACGCCAGCTCGGCGCCGTGGAGGGTCTCGTCCAGGTCGGTGGTGAAGGTCAGCCGCTCCTTGTTCCTGGCGATCAGGTCGCCCAGGCCGGGCTCGTAGATGGGCACGTCGCCGGAGCGCAGGAGGGCGACCTTCGCCGGGTCGATGTCACGGACCACCACGCGGTGACCGAGCTCGGCCAGGCAGGCGCCGGTCACCAGACCGATGTACCCGGCACCGAACACGGCGACCTGCCGTACCGGCTTGTGTGCCATGGCTGTCCATCCATTCTCGCGGGGGCCCTGGGGTCCGGGCCGCCTGGTCGGGGGAAAGTGCTTCCGGCCATTGTCCTCGGAGACGTGGCGACGTACCGATCGGCCCCCCGGCGGGCGGCGGGCCGGATTTCGTCCTCAGCGCAAGGCGGATCGGGTGAGCGCGGCCCGCGGCGCGGGTACGAGCCGTCTCACCCCGGACGATCCACACCGTGACGACGAGAGGACCCCCACGTGGCCGAAGGAATGGGTCAGCGGTTGACCGAGCTGATCGCCGAGTACGACGTGCCGGGCTCGGCGCTGGCGTACCTGCACCAGGGAGAGCTGCACGAGTACGCCGCGGGCACGCTCAACACCGCCACCGGCGTCGCGGCCACCCCCGACGCGCTCTACCAGATCGGCTCGATCACCAAGGTCTGGACGGCGACCCTGCTCATGCTGCAGATCGAGCGCGGCAGGCTGACGACGGACACCCCGGTGGCCGAGGTGCTGCCGGGGTTCAAGGTGGCCGACCCCGAGGTCACCGAGCGCGTCACGATCCGCCACCTCCTGTCGCACACCAGCGGCATCGACGGCGACCTGTTCCTCGACACCGGCCGCGGCGACGACTGCGTGGAGAGATACGTCGCGGCGTGCGCCGACCTGGTCCAGAACCATCCCCTGGGCGCCACCCACTCCTACTGCAACTCCGGCTTCGTCGTCGCGGGCCGCGTGCTGGAGGTGCTGTCCGGCAAGCGCTGGGACGACGTGCTCCGCGAGGAGATCGTCGAGCCCCTCGGTCTCACCCACACCTGGACGCTGCCCGAGGACGTGCTGCGCCTGCGCGCCGCGATGGGCCACGTGGGCGGCGCGCCCGCGCCGCAGTGGGGCCTCATGCGCTCGGTGGGACCGGCCGGCCTGATCTGCGCCCGTCCCGCCGACGTCGTCGCCTTCGCCCGCGCCCACCTGGAGGGCGGCCTGCTGTCGGATCCCCGCGCGATGTGGGAGCCGCAGGTGGACGTGCCCAACCCGCACGGGCTGGGCGCCCAGTGGGGCCTCGGCTGGATCCTCGACACGTGGGGCGGGCAGCGGGTCCTGTCGCACGGCGGAAACACCGTCGGCCAGCACGCCATGCTCTGGGCCGTGCCCGGCACCGGCACCGTCGTCTGCGTCACCGCCAACGGCGGTTTCTCCGGCGCCTTCACCCGCGCCGTGGCGACCGAGCTGCTCGCCGAGCTCGACGGGCTCACCGTCCCGCCGCTGCCGTCACCGCCCGAGACGCCGCCCGAGGTCGACGTCGCCCGCCACGCCGGGGTCTACGAGCACACCGGGGCCCGCATCACGGTGTCGCTCAGGGACGGCGAGCCGTGGCTGCGGTACGAGACCACGGGAGCGCTGGCCGACCTGAAGACCCAGCCGGAGGAGTGCCGCCTGTTCCCGGTGAACGAGACCACGTTCGTCTGCAGGCTGGGCGGCGCCCCCAACTGGCTGCCCCTGAGGTTCTACGAGCTGGCCGACGGCTCCCCGTACGTGCACCTCGGCGGCCGGGCGATCCCCAAGACGCTCAGAGAGTGATCCACTCCGTGGCGGTCGTGACCTCCTCCAGCACCGACGCGATCGGCTCGACCCCCAGCCCCGGCCCCGACGGCACCTCCAGATGCCCGTCCACCAGCTCGAACGGCTCGGTCACGTCGGTGGCGTAATAGCGGCGCGAGCCGGAGGTGTCGCCGGGCAGAGTGAAGCCGGGCAGGGCGGCGAGCGCCACGTTGGCCGCCCGGCCGAGGCCCGTCTCCAGCATGCCGCCGCACCACACCGCGACCCCGTTGGCCCGGCACAGGTCGTGGATGCGCCGCGCCTCCAGGTAGCCGCCGACGCGGCCCGGCTTGATGTTGACGATCGAGCACGAGCCCAGCGCGATCGCGGCGGCGGCGTGCTCGGCCGACTCGATCGACTCGTCGAGGCAGATCGGCGTTCTGAGCAGCCCGGCCAGCCTGGCGTGCTGGACGAGGTCGTCGTTGGCCAGCGGCTGCTCGATCAGCAGCAGGTCGAACGCGTCGAGCCGGGCCAGGCGGCGGGCGTCGGCCAGCGAGTAGGCGGCGTTCGCGTCCACCTGGAGCAGCACGTCGTCGCCGAACCGCTCGCGCACCGCCCGCACCGGCTCGACGTCCCAGCCGGGCTCGATCTTCAGCTTGACGCGGACGTAGCCCTCCTCCAGGTAGCCCGCCACCGCGTCCAGGAGCTGCGGCACCGAGTCCATGATGCCGACCGACACCCCGCACGGCACCCGCGTCGCAGCCGCGCCGAGGAACCGGCCGAACGACTCGCCCGCCGTGCGGAGCTGCGCGTCCAGCACCGCCGTCTCCAGCGCCGCCTTGGCCATGCGGTGGCCCTTGACCGGCTCGAGCGCGCGGCCGACGTCGTGGACGTCGAGGGTCCTGGGCAGCGCGGGCAGCAGGAAGCGCCGGATCACCTCGGCGGCGCCGTCGACGTACTCGGAGGAGTAGAGCGGCTCGGACATGGCCACGCACTCGCCCCAGCCCTCCGCGTCGGGCGTCACCACCCTCACCAGCAGCACGTCACGGGAGGTCTCGGTGCCGAAGGAGGTACGGAACGGCGCCACCAGCGGCATCGCGATCCGGCGCAGCTCCACTCCAGTGATCTTCACATTCTCTCCACTACGTAGGACGACTTCCCGCAGAACCCGGTGACCTCGCGGCCCTGCGCCATAAGACCACCCAACACCTCGCGTACGGCGTGCCGCCACGCCTTGCCCGCCCCCGGATCGGCGCGGCGCAGCGCCTCGATGTCCGCGGGCACCGCGACCAGCACGACCGGCGCGTCCGCCGGGCCGGGCACCGGGCGCCCGCCCTCG
>NZ_BAAAZP010000229.1:0-769 GCF_039536965.1 Nonomuraea antimicrobica
GCCACCCCCGACCTGCCCACCGACGCCCCGGCCCACAACAACGACTCGTACACCCTGCCGGCATCCGACGGGTCCTGCCCGATCAGGTTCGCGCCGACCTCCTCCGCGTGCGCGTACTGCGCCCGCGTCCCGGCCCTGGTCGTGTACGAGAACCCCAGCCCCTCCACCCCCTCCCGAGTGGTGATCTCACAGGTCAGCACGTCGATCCGGGACAGCGGCCGCTGCCGCCCCGTGGCCACCTTGGCGTCGCTCACCGCGTACGCGAGCGGGACGGCGTACCGCCCGAACCGTACTGACGCGATCCGGTCACCCACGCCCGTCTCACGCCTTCCCGAACGCGACACTGTCCACCACCCACGCGCGGCACTGCTCGCTGAGCGTGAACCCGAGCCCCGGCCGGTCCGGGACGATCATCCGCCCGTCCCGCGTCTCCAGCCGCTCGTTGAAGAGCGGGTTGAGCCACTCGAAGTGCTCGACCCACGGCTCGCGCGGGTAGGCGGCGGCCAGGTGGAGGTGGATCTCCATGGCGAAGTGAGGGGCGAGCTGCAGCCCCGCGTGATCGGCGAGCGTGGCCAGCCGCAGGAAGGGGGTGATGCCGCCGACGCGGGGGGCGTCCGGCTGGATGATGTCGGCGGCGCGGGCCTCGATGAGCCGTACGTGCTCGGCGACGCTGGTGAGCATCTCCCCGGTGGCGATAGGCGTGTCGAGGGCGGCGGCGAGCTGCGCGTGCCCCTCGGCGTCATAGGCGTCCAACGGCTCCTCGATCCAC
>NZ_BAAAZP010000230.1:0-28049 GCF_039536965.1 Nonomuraea antimicrobica
CACCGGGGCCGGCCGGCAGGCGCTGACCGGTGGCCTCGGCGTGCGGGGCGACGGCCAGCGGGGCGCCCCGCCACAGCTCCAGCGCCTCGCGCAGCAGGGCCGCCGCCCGTGCGGGCTCGCCACCGGTCAGCGCCTGCCGGCCGGCCCCGGTGAGCTGCTCGAACCTGCGTGCGTCGACGTCCTGCGGGTCGGCGACCAGCCGGTATCCGGCCGGGTGGAACTCCACCAGATCCCTGCCCAGCGCCCGGCGCAGCCGGGACACCTGCGACTGCAGCGCGTTGGCCACGCCTTCGGGGGGACGGGGGCCGTACATGCCGTCCACGAGCTGATCGGCGCCGACGATGCGGCCGGCGTGCAGGGCGAGCAGCGTGAGGAGGGCGCGCACCCGGGGACCGCCGAGCGCGACCGGCCCGCCGTCGTCGTCCACCACGTGGGTGGGGCCCAGGATCTGGAAGCGCATGCCTCAATTATCGCGGCAACTGAGCGGCGATCTCGGAATATGTCGGTATGCGCGGTGCCGGCTCGTCCCGGATGGCGAGCACCGTGGCCACCCCCGCCCGCAGCGCGGCCCGGTAGAGCAGCGAACCGGTGCTCACCCTGGCCACGCCGGCCGCCGCGAGCCGGGCCAGCGAGGGGCCGCCGGGCTGGTGGAGCACGTTGAGGGGCAGCGGCGTGCTCGCGACGACCGCCGCGATCTCGCCGGGGTCGCTCAGGCCGGGCACGAAGATCCCGTCGGCGTGGCCGTAGGCGCGTACCCGCTCCAGCGTGTCGCCGGTCTTCAGCCAGTACGTGTCCGTACGCGCGTTGACGAACACCCCGTGCCCCTTGGCGGCCTCGATGATCCGCTGGTGCAGCCCGATCGGGCGCAGCGTGCCGTCGGGTCGGCCGTCCTCCAGGTTGACCCCCGCGACGCCGAGCCCCGCCAGGCACGCGACCAGGTCGGACACCTCGCCGGGATCGTCGCTGAAGCCGCCTTCCAGGTCCACGGTGACCAGTACGCCCAGGCCGCCGATCGTCTCGGCCAGCTCGATCGTCTCGGCCTTGGTGGCGCCGGCCGCGTCCGGCCTGCCGTGGACGGCGGCCACGCCCAGGCTGGTCGTGCCGATCGCCGGGAACCCGTGCGCGGCCAGGAACGCGGCCGAGCCGTAGTCCCAGGCGTTGGGCAGCAGCAGCGGGTCGCCGGGCCGGTGCAGGTCACGAAAGGTCTGGCCGGCCGTCATCCGAGCACCCCCTCCAGCACGCCGCCCGCCAGCGCGATCGCGTGGGCGGGAGCCGGGCAGGGCCGTACGCCGTGGCCGAAGGTCAGGTGTCGGGCCGGTCCGCCCCCGGGGTCGAAGCGGCCGGGGTCGAAGCGGCTGGTGTCGAAGCGGTCGGGCGCGGCGAACACGGCCGGGTCGCGATTGGCGGCCACCAGGTCGATCGTGACCTCCTCGCCCGTGCGGGTGTCCAGCCGGCGGGTGGCCCTGAGCGGCGGGTCCCCCCTGAGCGTCTCGTGCAGCAGCGCGTCGACGTCGTCGCCGGGCCGGGCGTGGCGCAGGGCGTTCTCGACGAGCGCCTCCGTGGCGGCGTGTCCCTGCAACAGCAGGGTGATCACCGGCAGCCCGGCCAGCTCCAGCAGCTCGGCGACGGCGGCGTCGGCCTGCGGGGTCTCCTCGCCCGACAGGTAACCGGCGGCGGCCACGGGCACGGCGCGGGTGTCCCCGACACCGAGTGCGGCTCCGAGCACGGCCGTGGGGACGCCTCGCCACGCGCCGTCCCGCTCCCGGGTCAGCGCCCTGGCCTCCCGGCGCAGGCGGGTGGGGGCGAGGCCGTCCAGCAGCGCGACCAGCTCGCGGCGGCGGCGCGCGTGCGCCTCGCCGGTGCTGAACCGCGACACGCGGGCACGCAGCCAGGCCAGCGTCCCCTCCGCGCCGTCCTGGCGTACGGGAGGCGGCACGTACCGGGGGTCGGCGAGCACCGCCTCGGCTTCTGCATGGCGTGTGACGAGCATGGGTTCACGCTAGGGCGGGGTCCTTTCGCCGGCGGTCGAAGTGTGCCGGCAGGGTCGGGATCAGGCGGCCAGCCGCTGCCCGTCGGGCCGGTCGGGCTGTTCGGTCAGGTCGGGCCGGTCCGCCGTGGCGGGAGCGGGCCGGCTGCGGGCGGCCCTGCGGCCCGCGGCGATGGCCAGCGCCATGGCGATGAGCAGGCCCATCTCGGCGAGCACCACGGCGCGCTCCAGCAGCCCGTAGTAGGCGCCGCCGTTGATCAGCGGCGAGGTGAGGGTGGCCGGGTGGGAGGCCAGGTAGACGGCCAGCGCGACGGCGGACGACACGCTCATGGCCCGCACCGCGTTCCACCGGGGCGCCGGCCTGCGGCCACGGGCCAGGGTCCAGCCGGCGACCGGCAGCGAGGTGAAGACGACGGCCGCCGACCAGCGGTGGATCTCGCCGGACACCGAGCCGACCTGCGACGTCCCCGGGTCCGTGGGGAAGATCACGCTCATCGTCAGCCCGGCCGCCCCGGCCAGCAGCAGCACCCTGGTGGCCGCCGTACGCGCGGGGTCCGTGGCGGCCAGCCCGTACGCGAGACACAGGCACGCCCCCGCGAGCGCCAGCATCCCGACCACGACGGGCGCCAGCCCGCCGGAGACCAGTGCGTAGTCGCTGAGCAGTATCTGGCTGGGGAGTGCCACCTGCGCGTACGCGAGCGCCCCGGCCGACACCAGCGTGCCGGCGATCGTGCCCCAGACATATTGCCTGGGCATCATCGCACCACCTCCTGATAGATCCTCTCGAACCGGGCCAGCGACGACTGGTCGTCGTGGGTGAGCGCCAGCTCCCTGCTGGCCTTGCCGAGCCCGGCCCGCAGGTCGTCGTCGCCGAGTACGGCGATCAGGTGACGGGCCAGCGAGATCACGTCGCCCGGCTGGAACAGGTAACCGTTCCCCGCCACCAGGTGCGGCAGCGCCATCGCGTCGGCGGCCACCACGGGCAGGCCCGAGGCCATGGCCTCCAGCGTGGCGATGCTCTGCAGCTCGGCGACGCCCGGCATGGCGAACACGTCGGCCGCGGCGAGCGCCTGCGGCAGGTTCTCGTCGGCGACGAAGCCGAGGAAGAACACCCGGTCGCCGACGCCGATGCGCCTGGCCAGCCGCTCCAGCTCCTCGCGCTGGTTGCCCTTGCCGACGAGCGCCACCTGCGCGTCGGTCTCGTTGAGCACGAGCGGCAGCGCGCGGACCAGTTCGTCCAGGCGCTTCTCCTCGTCCAGGCGGCCGACGAACAGCACCGTGGGCCGGTCGGGCAGGTCGAACGCCTTGCGCGCCCACGACTTGGGCTCGGCGTGCGGGTGGAACCTGGTCAGGTCGATCCCGCAGGACACCGGCTCGACCTCACGCTCGAAGCCTTGGTCGGCCAGGAGCTTGGCGGCCAGCGGGGTCGGCGTGGTGATGTGGTCGGCCCGGTTGAAGATCCGGTTGAAGTCGCGCCAGGCCAGCCGCCCGGCCCTGGCCCGCAGCTTCTCCGGGATGTGGACGAACTGGAACAGGTTGTCGGGCATGAAGTGGTTGGTGGCCACGATCGGCACGCCGGCCCGGCGGGCGGCGGCCATGGCGGCCCGGCCGACCACGAAGTGTCCCTGGGTGTGCAGCACGTCGGGCCTGATGGCGGCCACCAGCCGGTCGAGCCGGGCGGGCACGGTGAACCGCATCGTCGGATGGACCAGGAGCGGCGCCGAGCGCAATCGGTGCACGACCACGCCGTCGATCACGTCGGCGCTGGCCGGGCCCGCCTCCGACGTGCACACCACGTGCACCTCGTTGCCCCGTGCGGCCAGGCCCGTGGCCAGGCGGTGGGTGAAGTAGGCGGCCCCGTTCACGTCGGGAGGGTAGGTGTCGGTCGAGATCAGGACTCGGCGGGGACGCTCGGGGGCTGGGGAGACGGCGGCGACGTCGGGGACGCGGTGCAGGGGCATGGCCATTTCGGTGAACTCCGGTCTTACGGTCGGCTTGGGGAGAGCCGCGAGCTGGGATGGAAGAGACGGGGAAGGCAGGGAAGGAGGGGAAGGCAGGGCAGGCGGAGAAGCGGTCAGGCGGGGTCGTGGCGGGCCTCCAGCGGGCTGGTCCGTGCCAGGGCGACGGTGCCGACGGCGGCCAGCAGCGCCGCCGCGACCGGCAGGACCCCGGTCGGGAGCGGTTCGCCCAGCAGCAGCGCGCCGAACGCCACCGCGGTCAGCGGGTCGGCGATCTGCAGCGAGGCGAAGGAGACGCCGAAGTGCCCGACGGCGTAGGCGCGCTGGAGCATCATCAGCGCCAGCAGGGCCGGGACCGGCAGCGCCAGCAGGTACCACCAGTTCCACGAGCCGTCCACCAGCACGCGCATGAGGGTCGCGGTGGCGCCGTACAGGACGCCGGAGGCGGTGGCCAGCAGGGCGGCCCGGCCCGTGGGGGAGGCCGCCGTCGAGCCGAGGAACAGCAGTGCCGCCGCGACGCCGGACACACCCAGCAGCGTGAGCACGCCGGTCGGGGCGAGGCCGGTGGGACCGTCGGACTCGGGCACCATCAGCACCAGGCCGATCAGCCCGGCCGCCACCAACGCGGCGGCGGCCAGTTCCCTGCGCGACGGCTTGCGGTGGTGCAGCGCGGCGGCGATGGGCAGCGCGAACAGCAGGCTGGCCACCCCCATCGGCTGGACCACGGTCAACGGGCCGAGCCCGAGCGCGACGATGTGCAGGCCGCCACCCGTCACGATGGACACGCCGCCGATCAGCCAGCGCGGCCTGCGGAGCAGGACGAGCAGCCCCGGCTTGGCGGATCCGGCCGCCTCGAACTGCTGCAGTGCGGCCCCGAGCGCGAAGAACAGCGAACCGACCAGGGCGATCACCGCGGCCAGCACAGTCATGCGCACTCCTTTCAGACGGATAGTTGCCAGGCAGGGTCAAACGGACGTGTCCGCTGGAAGACGTTCTGGGGAAGCCTGGGTGGCGCGACGCTTCCTGACCCACCGCACGATCTCCACCAGGGCGGTGACGGACACCGCGATCCCCAGGCCGAGCAGCAGTCCCTTGATCGGGTCGTTCTCGAAGGCCATCCCGCCGAAGAAGCCGATCAGACCGGAGTACACCGCCCACGAGCCGGCCGCGATCGCGTCGAAGAACGTGAACGAGCGCAGCGGGTAGCGCACCGCGCCCATGGTCAGCGTGGTCGCGGTCCGGCCCCCTGGGATGTACCTGGCCACGACCAGGACGAGCCCGCCGCGTTCATCCAGCGCACGCCGCGCCCAGACGAACGCCTTCTTCTCCCGGAGCCTGCCCCCCGACCGGTTGCCGATCAGATAGGAGATGTGGTCACCGGCGAACGCGCCCAGGGCCGCGACGGCGATGATCAGGGCCAGGTTCGTCTCGCCCGAGGCGGCGAAGACCGCCGCGGTGATCACGGCGGTCTCGGCGGGAACGATCGGGAAGAACCCGTCGAGCAGGGCCAGGCCGAACAGGGCGAGATACAACCAGGGCGACGACATCACCTCGTGAACCAGGTCGAGGATGGCGTGCGACATGAGCGTGTACTCCGATCGTTGGGGGCAGCCCACACAGCGTCTCGGTGCGGGGGGCCCGGGGACATCGGGGATGCCCCCGGGTCGAATGCGGTCCTTTCCCCTATGTGAGTCAGGGCCGCTACCCCTTGAAGGTAGAAACTCCGCAGGTCATGGCACATCGGACGATCGGTGGGCACCACCCCCTACTTTCGTCAGGGACGTGCTCGCGACCTCTGGTGGCAGCTTCGATCCAACCGGTTTTCGCAGGAGGAAACAGGAGAGGAGATAGGCGCTTTGGAGGTGGGGCTAGCCCTACCGCGACGGTGGCGGCGACACCACCCCGACTTTCGTCAAGGGTGGTGCCTGACCTGGGTGGGCATCCGTGCCCGAACGGGGCGGATAACGTCGGTGCGGTGAGGTCCCTGCGTCCGTTCCGCCGTGAGAGCCGCCGCCAGGTGGTCGGCGATCTGCTGCTCTGGGTCGCCCTCTGCGTCATGATCGGGGCCATGGGGCCCGATCCGTTCGTGGATCCGGTGGCGTTCTGCCTGGTGACCGTGTCCCGGTGGGTGCTCGCCGCGGCGGCCGTGCTGGTCGGGCGCCGACGGCCCCTGGTCGCGCTGGTGCTGCTGCTGCCGCTGGGGCCGTGGCGGTTCACCGAGGGGTTCGCCACGGTGGACCTGAGCTGGCTGCTGCCCCGGCGCAACGTGAAGATCCTGCCGCTGCTGCCGACGTCGCCGTTCATCGCCTGGTACGCCTACCTGACCGGGCGGCGGTTGACGAAGGTCTGGCCGCCGGCGGCCGCGTACTGCCTGATCTCGCTGGTCGGCGTGGGTGTGGTGCTGTACATGGGCGGCGACCTGGCCCTGTGGGTGTCCATGGTGACCGCGCTGATCGGCACCTACCTCGTGCCGTACCTGTTCGGCGTGCTGCGGCGTCGGCTGCTCCAGCAGCGGCGGCAGACCAGGCTGGCGGCCGAGGCGCAGGCGAGGCTGCGTGAGCGGGCCAGGATCGCGCGTGACATGCACGACTCTCTCGGCCACGACCTGGCCCTGATCGCGGTACGGGCCGCCGGGTTGGAGCTGGCTCCCGGGCTGGCGCCGGAGCAGGTCAGGGCGGCGGGGGAGCTGCGGACGGCGGCGGCGGACGCCACCGAGCGGCTGCGGCAGATCATCGGGCTGCTGCGCGAGGACTCCGACGCGCCGCCGCTCTCGCCGGTGGACGAGGAGGTGTCCGAGCTGGTGCGCAGGGCCGCCGACTCCGGCATGTCGATCAGTCTGGACGTGGCGCCGGGGCCGGTGTCCGGCCTGGCCCGCGCCGTGGTGCAGGAGGGGCTCACGAACGCGGCCAAACACGCGCCGGGGGCCGCCGTCGAGGTCGCGGTCTCGCCGCGCCGGATCCGCGTACGCAACGGGCCGCCCCGCTCCCGCCCCACCGCGCGGTCCGGCGGAATGGGGCTGGCGGGCCTGCGCGAGCGCGTACGGCTGGCCGGCGGCACCCTCGACGCCGGGCCGGTGGGCGACGGCTTCGAGCTGGCCGTGTCCCTCCCCGAGCCGACCCCGTGACGGTCAGGCGTGGGAGAGGTGCAGGCGGCGCAGCAGCCGCTTGAACGCGAGGACGGAGAACGTGATCGCCGTGCCGCTGATCACGGCCACCGCCGACGTCCGCAGCAGCATGTAGGTCTCCAGCGAACCGGCCAGCGACTCGTAGACGGCCAGGAAGATGCTGAGCGTGGAGTTCATCAGCAGCACGAACGCCCACAGCAGCGTGATCCTGGCGAAGAAGCGGCGTACCCGCTCGTGCTTGAGCACCGCGGAGGGCAGGTGGATGTAGTCGAGCGTGAGCTTCTGGACGAGCGGCCGGTTCAGCCGCACGGAGGCCAGGAAGGCCATGCCGATGCAGATCGTGCCCAGCTCCGGCTGGATGAAGAACCACATCCAGGTGCCGGTCCAGAACGCCACGGCCGCGCGTACGGTGATCGCGAACGCGGCCAGCCACATCGTGGCGGGCACCTTGATCCGCTTGACCAGCCGCCAGGCCACGCCGAGGTAGACCCAGGAGACGGTCAGGGCGAGGGCCCATTCGGGGCCGAGCACCACCAGGGCGAGGTAGAACACGGCCAGCGGGGCCACCACGGCCTCCAGCAGGCGGGGTGCCGCCTGACGGGCGAGCGCGGTGAGGCGTGGAAGGGTGACCGGAGGATGATTCAAGGCTGCTCCGCAGATAGGCCGACGGTCAGCGACTACCCGGGTGTCGGGGGGTCAGGCTTGCCAGACGGAGCGCTCGCTCTCTTGTGAACACCGTCCTGAGAACACCGTCCTGAGAACGCTGTTTTGAGAACACTGTCGATAAAGAGCTGTGTCTTGAGAGCGTCGTCGCCGTCGTCCCGGGAAGCACGCCGGTGGCCTACCGTACCCGAGGAGTGGTGCTGCGACTGCCTCCTTTGACGCGTTCCATCTGGCTCCACGAAAACAGTTGCGCCTTGAATGCGGGTTTCATCCGAGTGACGTGGTGGCGAGCTTCGCGCCGAATCCCACGAAAACCGCGCCGACGCCCGAGGTCAGCCCGGCGCTGAGCCGGCGGTGGCGGCGGAACCGGTCGGCCAGGAAGGTGCCCCCGAAGATCAGCGCGGTCAGGTAGAGGAGGCTGAAGATCTGGATGACCGCCCCCAGGATGAGGAACGACAGCGCGGGGGAGGCGTACCCCGGGTCCACGAACGAGACGAAGAACGAGACGAAGAACAGGATCGCCTTCGGGTTGAGCAGGCTGATCGTCAGGGCCTTGCGGAACGGGCGTAGCTCCGCCCCGGCCGCCGGTGGTTCCTCCGGCGTCGCCGACAGTTCGGCGCGCCGGCTCTTCCAGGCGCCGCGGATCATCTGGAAGCCGATCCACGCCAGGTAGCCGGCGCCGGCGTACTTGACGATCGTGAACAGCGTCGGGTTGGAGCGCAGGAGCGAGGCCGCCCCTGCGGCGCTGAGCACCATCAGCACGGTGTCGCCGACGAAGACGCCCGCCGCGGCCCGGTAGCCCCGCCGTACGCCGTGCCGGGCGGCGAAGGTGAGGACGTACAGGGAGTTGGGGCCGGGGAGGAGGATGATCAGAAAGGCGCCGATGACGTAGGCCCAGAGGTCGATGATGCCGAAGAACATGCCGCGTGCTCCTGGAATAACTGGTGACATGTCACGGTATCTCGTGCTCAGCCGTTGGGGGCGTACCAGATTCCCCCGTACGCCTGCCGGTGCCCGAGCGCCCGGTACGCCGCGTCGACCAGGGCCCGCCCCCGCGGGTTGACGCCGAGCCCGGAGCCCTGCTTGTTCATCGTGTACGCGAAGGCCAGCGCGAAATGCGTCGGCGCGAGCAGCACCGCGTCCGGACCCGCGGAGGCGGTCTGCGACATGAGGGCCAGGTGCTCGCGGCTCACCAGGCCGTCGCCGCCCAGCGACAGCGGGCGGTACATGCCCGCCAGGCCCCGCGCGTTGGTGATCGCCCAGAACGGCTTCTGCTCGGCCAGCGTGGTGGCCATCAGCTTCCAGTCATAGAAGGCGTCCGGCGGCAGCGGCTCGCGCAGCGCGGGCTGCCCGGCCTGGTGGGCGAGCAGGTGCCGGACGAGCGTGGCGTCCTTGCCGCGCGCGCCGTACTCGGGCCAGTAGCGTACGACCGGGGCGTCGAGGTCGAGGTCGCCGCGCGCGGCGAGCAGGTGGGCGCACAGGGCGGTCAGACCTTTGGTGCACGACCAGACGTGCCCGATCGTGCCAGCCGTTCAGGGGGTGCCGGGCGCGGCCCGGCCGCCCCACAGGTCGACGGCCACCTCCCCGTCGACGATCACGCACACCGACGCGCCCACCTCGCCGCGCTCCGCGAGGTTCGCCGCGAACTCCTCCGCGACCTGGGAGAACCGGAGTCACAGGTGCCGTGCACGGTCATTTCCCGAATCCATCACGAAACCCGCCGCCCGTAAACGATGATTTCCCGCGCTGAGGATGGTCCGACAGGCAGACGGGAAAGGAGCACGAGATGGATCTCGGAATCGGTCTCCCCACGACGGGACGCGACGCCGACCCTGAGCGGATCGCCCGGGTGGCGCAGGACGCGGAACGCGCGGGCCTCGGGGCGGTCTGGACGTTCGAACGGCTGCTGCGCCCCGCCCAGGCGCGGATGCTGGGCATGGACCAGCCCGTGTCGCTGCCCGACTCCAACGCCTCCGTGTACGACCCGCTGGAGACGCTGGCCTACGTCGCGGCGAAGACCAGCACCATCCGCCTGGGCACCAGCGTCGTCGACGCGTTGTTCCACAGCCCCGTCGTGCTGGCCAAGCGGCTGGCCACGCTCGACCGGCTCAGCGGCGGCCGGACCATGATCGGGCTGGGTCAGGGCTGGATGGAGCAGGAGTTCGAGGCGGCCGGCGTGCCGGCGAAGCGGCGCGGGGCGGGCTTCGAGGAGCACCTGCGGGCCATGCGGGCGTGCTGGGGTCCCGACCCGGTGAGCTTCTCGGGCCGCTTCTACACCGTCCCCGAGTCGGACATCGGTCCCAAGCCGGCCGGGCTGACGCTGCTGGCGGGCGTGGCGGCTCCCGTGTCCGTCGAGCGGGCGGCGGCGCTCGGGATGGGGCTGACCATCGTGGTCTTCGCCTGGGAGCAGGTCGAGCTGACCCTGGAGGCGTACGGCAACGGGCCGGGGCCGCTGGTGCTCCAGGTGAACGGCCCGATCACGGACCGGCCGCTGGACGAGCGCATGCCGCTCACCGGCTCGCTCGAGCAGGTGGCCGAGGACCTGGAGCGGGCCCGGGCGCTGGGCGCCGACCACGTGTTCTGGCACCCGTTCGAGACCGGCCCCGAGGAACTGCTCGAACGCATCGGTCACACAATTACCTATTGACCCTGTAGGAAATTGGTTCTTTCCTGGAGAGATGACCCTCTGGACGCCGGACCCCACGTTCTATCCCTCTCCACGGGACGCCGCCGGCGCGCCCGCCGAGAAGCTGGCCTACGTCGCCGCGTTCGACCGGACCGCCACCCGTCCTGACGCGCTCGCCGTCATCGACACCGACCCGGACTCGCCCGCGTACGGCACGGTCGCTGGCTGGACCGACCTGCCCAACACCGGCGACGAACTGCACCACTTCGGCTGGAACGCGTGCAGCAGCGCCCTGTGCCCGAGCGCGCCCCACCCGCACGTCGAGCGGCGCTACCTCGTCGTGCCGGGGCTGCGCTCCTCGCGCATCCACATCTACGACACCAAAGACCGGATCAGCCCCGAACTGGTCAAGGTGATCGAACCGGAGACGCTGGCCAGGCGGGCCGGCTACTCGCGCCCGCACACCGTGCACTGCGGCCCCGACGGGCTGTACGTGTCCGCGCTCGGAGGCGCCGACGGCCAGGAGGGGCCGGGCGGGATCGCGGTGCTCGACCACACCTCCTTCGAGGTGCTGGGGCAGTGGGAGCTGGACCGGGGGCCGCAGTACCTCGCCTACGACTTCTGGTGGCACATCAACCAGGACGTGCTGGTCTCCTCCGAGTGGGGGACGCCGTCGATGATCGAGGACGGCGTCGTCGGGGAGCTGCTGCTCGGCCGCAAGTACGGCCACAAGCTGCACTTCTGGGACCTGCGCAAGCGTACGCACCTCCAGGAGGTGGACCTGGGCGACGAGCACCAGATGCCGCTGGAGCTGCGCCCGGCCCACGACCCGACCCGCCAGTACGGCTTCGTCGGGGTGGTCACCAGCGTCGAGGACCTGTCGGCCTCGGTCTGGCTCTGGTTCCACGAGGACGGCCGCTGGCAGGCGCGCAAGGTCATCTCCATCCCCGCGGAACCGGCCGCCGCCGACCGCCTGCCGCCGGTGCTGCAGCCCTTCGGCGCGGTGCCGCCGTTGGTGACCGACATCGCGCTGTCGGTGGACGACCGGCGCCTGTACGTGTCGTGCTGGGGCACCGGCGAGCTGAAGCAGTACGACGTGTCCGACCCGTTCAAGCCGGTGGAGCTGGGCTCGCTGCGGGTGGGCGGCATCGCCGGGCAGGCCCCGCACCCGGCCGAGCCCGGGCTCCCGCTGCGCGGCGGGCCGCAGATGGTCGAGGTCAGCCGCGACGGCCGCCGCGTCTACCTCACCAACTCCCTGTACGGCTCCTGGGACGACCAGTTCTACCCCGACGGGGTGGGCGCCTGGATGGCCAAGATCGACGCGGAGTCGTTCACCTTCGACACCCGCTTCTTCCCGCACGGGGACGCCTTCCGCGGCCTGCGTCCCCACCAGGTGCGACTGCAGGGCGGAGATGCCTCCTCCGACTCCTACTGCTACCCGTGACCCTGACCGCGGTGCTCCTGCTGGGCGCGTTCCACGGCCTGAACCCGGCCATGGGCTGGCTCTTCGCCGTCGCCCGCGGCCTCCAGGAGCGCAGCATGGACCGGCTGCTCCAGTCGATCCCGATGATCGCCCTGGGCCACCTCGCCTCGGTGGCCCTGGTGGCGGTCGTGGTCGCCGCCACCGGCTCGCTCGTCACGGGCACGGTGCTGTCGATCGGCGGCGGGGTGGTGCTGGTGGGCTTCGGCCTGTGGCGGCTGCTGTCGCGCCGCCACTTCCGCTGGGTGGGGATGCGGCTGTCGTTGTGGCAACTGGCGGGCTGGTCGTTCCTGATGTCGTCGGCGCACGGGGCGGGGCTGATGCTGCTGCCGGTCCTGACCGGCCTCGCCGCGGAGGGGGGCCACGCGGGCCACGCCGTCTCCGGAGGGCTGGGCGTGGCGGCCTACCACACGCTGGCCATGTTCACGGTGGCGCTGGTGATCGCGGTGGTGGTCTACAGGGTGGCCGGGCTGGCGGTGCTGCGGCGGGCCTGGTTCAACGTCGATCGCATGTGGGCGGCGGCGCTGGTGGCGGCCGGGGTTATCACGCTTGTCCAGGTCTGACCGCGGCCTCGCTCTCCGCCAGGGGCAGCACCCGGTGCGGCACCACGGTGGACAGCGTGATGACCGTGGTGCTGCGCCGTACGCCAGGGATCGCCAGCATCCGGTCGATGACCCGCTGGATGTGCTCGTGGTCGCGCCCCGCGATCCGGCACCACACGTCGCCGGGCCCGGTCACGATGTACGCCTCCAGCAGCTCCGGGATCGACCCCAGGGTCCTGGAGATGTGCTCGCGGGCCGCCTGCTCGACCTCCAGCGTGGTGAACGCCTGCACCGGGTGCCCGAGGGCGGCGGGGGAGAGGTTCGGGCCGAAGTCCGTGATCACGCCGTCGGCGGCCATGCGGTCCAGCCGGGCCTGTACGGTGCCGCGCGCCACCCCCAGCAGCCGCGCGATCTCCAGCAGGCCGCTGCGCGGGCGCTCGCCGACCAGGCGGAGGAGGTCGAGGTCGAGGCCGTCGAGACCGCGGCGGCGTGCTGGCATATTCGCCTCCAGAAGTCCGGTTTCGCTGTCAGATCGGCAGCATGCGGGGATGGGTGTTGTCAGATCCATCATCAGTGCCGACACTTCGGATCTTATGGAGCACCGGCATCCCTTCGTTCCCTACACGCCAGAACGTCACGAGCCCGCGGAGATGGTCAGGCGTGGCGAGGAGTTCCACCGGCTGGTGGAGCGGCGGCGCAGCGTACGGGCCTTCAGCGCGGAGCCGGTGCCGTACCGGTGCGTGGAGTTGGCCGTACGCGCCGCCAACACCGCGCCGTCGGGGGCGCATCAGCAGCCGTGGACGTTCGTGGTGATCGGCGACCCGGAGACCAGACGGCGGGTGCGCGAGGCGGCCGAGGCCGAGGAGCGGCAGAACTACGAGGGCGGCCGGCTGCCGCCCGAGTGGCGCGCGGCGCTGGAGCCGCTGGAGACCACCTCGGACAAGGGCTACCTGGAGGTGGCGCCCTGGCTGGTGGTGTGCTTCGCCGAGAAGTACGGCCTGACCCCCGAGGGCGAGAAGGTCCGCCACTACTACGTCAACGAGAGCGTCGGCATCGCCTGCGGGCTGTTCATCACCGCGCTGCACGTCATGGGCCTGTCGACGCTCACCCACACGCCGAACCCGATGGCCTTCCTGAGCGAGATCTGCCACCGCCCGCCCAACGAGCGGCCCTACATCCTCTTCCCGGTCGGGTACGCGGCCGACGGCGCCGAGGTGCCGGATCTGGCCAGGAAACCCGTGGAGGAGGCCCTGATCCGGCTGACCGGAACTTTGGGCCTTTCCTAGTCGGCGCGGCGTCTTCACTCTCAGTTCAGGCGCCGGTCAACCCCGATCCCGAGCGCCTGGGGAGGACGAGGTGAAACGCCGATTAGTCATCCTGCTCGCAGCCCTCAGCCTGGTCAGCCTGACCGGCATGACCGGTGCGGGCGCCACCGCCGAGCCGCCGCCGAACAAGCAGTATCGCGTGTCGGGCCCGGCGAACGCGCAGCAGCGCAGCGCGGTGGCGGCCACCGGAGCCGCCATCGAAGAGGTGGCCACGGACTCGGTGCTGGTCACGGCCACGGAAGCTGAGGTCTCCGCCATCAGGCGGCTCGGCTACCTGGTCGCGGAGGCGCCGCGCCCGACACCCCCGTCCGCCGGCGCCTTTGACTTCCCGCCGGCGGACTCGGGCTACCACAACTACGCCGAGATGACCGCGAACATCAACGCCCTGGTGGCGGCCCATCCGAACATCGTCAGCCAGACGACGTACGGCACGTCGTACGAGGGCAGGGCGCTGCGCCTGGTCAAGATCAGCGACAACGTTGGCACGGACGAGAGCGAACCCGAGGTGCTGTTCACCGCGCACCAGCACGCCCGCGAGCACCTCACGGTCGAGATGGCGCTGTACATCATGCACCTGCTCGCCGACAACTACGGCACCGACTCCCGGATCACCGACCTGGTGAACACCCGGGAGATCTGGATCATGCCGGACCTGAACCCGGACGGCGGCGAGTACGACATCGCCACCGGCTCCTACCGCTCGTGGCGCAAGAACCGCCAGCCCAACTCCGGATCGACGGCCGTCGGCACCGACATGAACCGCAACTGGGGCTACAACTGGGGCTGCTGCGGCGGCTCGTCGGGCACGACGTCCAGCGAGACCTACCGCGGCGCGAGCGCGGAGTCGGCGCCCGAGGTCAGGGCGGCGGCCAACTGGGTGCGCGGCCGGGTGGTCGGCGGCGTGCAGCAGATCAAGGCGCACATCGACTGGCACACCTACAGCGAGCTGATCCTGTGGCCCTACGGCTACACCTTCAACGACACCGCGCCCGGCCTGACCCAGGACGACCGCGACGCGCACGCCACCCTCGGCCAGAACATGGCCTCGACCAACAACTACACGCCCGAGCAGGCCAGCGACCTCTACATCACGGACGGCACGATCGACGACTGGCTGTGGGGCGTCTACAAGATCTTCAGCTTCACCTTCGAGATGTACCCGACCGGCTCCAGCCCGGGGTTCTACCCGCCGGACGAGCAGATCGTCCCGCAGACCACCCGCAACAGGGAAGCGGTCCTGCGCTTCCTGGAGTACTCCGACTGCGTCTACCGCATCATCGGCAAGGAGGCCCAGTACTGCGGCACCGGGAACCCGCCGGTGAGCGTCCACTCCGACACGTTCGAGACGGCCACGGGCTGGACCGTCAACCCGAACGGCACCGACACCGCGACCGCGGGCGCATGGGAGCGCGGCGACCCCGAGGCCACCACCTCCAGCGGCGCCAAGCAGCTCGGCACCACGGTCAGCGGCACGAACGGCCTGGTCACCGGCCGGTTGGCGGGCGCGGCGGCGGGCGACCACGACCTTGACGGCGGCGTCACCTCGATCCAGTCGCCGCCGATCACGCTGCCCTCGACGGGCGCGCTGAACCTGTCGCTGTCGTGGTATCTGGCGCACGGCTCGAACGCCTCCAGCGCCGACTACCTCCGGGTCCGGGTGGTCGGCAACACCACGACCACGGTGCTCAACCAGGCGGGGTCGGCCGTCAACCGCAACGGCTCGTGGGCCACGGCCACGGCGAGCCTGAACGCGTTCGCGGGCCAGACCGTCCGCATCCTCGTGGACGCGGCCGACGCCGGGGGCGCCTCGCTGGTCGAGGCGGGCGTCGACGACGTCAGGATCACCCAGCAACCGTAGGGCCCGGTCAGGCCGCACGGCGCGGTCCTGCCAAGGCTCTGCCCCGCGCCGCACGGGATTCCGGTCCCGTGCGGCGCGGCCATGTTTGGGTCTTGTAAGCGCCCGGTGTCAAAGCTACGATCGCGACAACTCTTAGGAAACTTTCCTAAAAGTAATCATCTATCCCACAGAACCTGACTGTCTCTGCAAGGTCACCCTCTCACACCGGTCCGCGCCGACATTCCCCCCAAGGCCCGCGTTTCACCTCCGCGGGCCGTGCCGTACGGCTTGCGCTCTCACCCCCCGGTGCAAGCCGTACGGCACGCACACCCCCCAAAGGAAGACCCGTGAGACTACGCGCGATTCTCCTGGTGCTCGCGACCCTCGCACTCGCCCTCCAGTCCCTGCCCGCCCAGGCCGCGGCGGCCACCGCGACCTTCGCCAAGGTCGCCGACTGGGGCTCCGGCTTCGAGGGCAGGGTCACGGTCACCAACGCCACCACCGCCCCCATGCCCTCCTGGAACGTGCAGTTCGACGTGCCGGCCGGCTTCAGCATCCCCTCCGCCTGGGACGCCGTCATGACGCGGAGCGGCCAGCACTACACCTTCACCCCTCCGACCTGGGCCTCCCCGCTCGCCCCCGGGGCCAGCGTGAGCTTCGGCTTCAACGGCGCCCCCGGCAACTTCCCCGGCATCACCGGCTGCACCCTCAACGGGGCCTCCTGCGGCGGCGGCTCCACGCCGGGCGTGCCCGGCGCCCCCGGCGCCGTCAGCGCCACCTCGACCGGCAACGCCATCACCCTCACCTGGGGCGCGTCGAGCGGCACGGTGACCGGCTACCGCGTCTACGAGGGCAGCGCCGTCAGGGCCACGGTCACCGGCACCACGGCGACCGTCGGAGGGCTCGGCTCCTGCGAGACCCACACCTACACGGTCAAGGCGTACAACGCCCAGGGCGAGTCGCCCGGCCAGGACGCCACCGCCACGACCACCGGCTGCACCGGCGGCGGGACCCTGCCCAGGCACTTCCTCACCGGCTACTGGCACAACTTCGTCAACCCCGCCGTCGAGCTCAAGCTCTCGGCCGTGCCCGACGAGTACGACCTGGTCGCGATCGCGTTCGGCGAGGCCACGGCCAACCCCGGCGAGGTCGTCTTCACCGTCGACCCCGGGCTCGCCACGGCCGTCGGCGGCTACACCGACGCCCAGTTCAGAGCCGACGTGCAGGCCCTGCACCAGCGCGGCAAGAAGGTGATCCTGTCCGTCGGCGGCGAGGCCGGCCGCGTGCAGGTCGCCAGCGCCGCGGCGGCCACCAGGTTCGCCGACACCGTGTACGCGCTCATGCAGAGCTACGGCTTCGACGGCGTGGACATCGACCTGGAGAACGGCCTCAACGCCACCTACATGGCCCAGGCGCTCAGGTCGCTGCGCGCCAAGGCCGGCGCCGACCTGATCATCACCATGGCCCCGCAGACCATCGACATGCAGTCGACCGGGATGGAGTACTTCAAGCTCGCCCTGTCCATCAAGGACATCCTCACCGTCGTCCACACGCAGTTCTACAACTCCGGCTCCATGCTCGGCTGCGACCAGGCCCAGGCGTACGGGCAGGGCTCGGTCAACTTCATGACCGCGCTGGCCTGCATCCAGCTCGAGAACGGCCTGCGCCCCGACCAGGTGGCGCTGGGCCTGCCCGCCGGGCCGGGCGCCGCGGGCGGCGGCGTCGTCGCGCCCTCCCTCGTCAACCAGGCACTCGACTGCCTGGCCAAGCGCACCAGTTGCGGGACCTTCGTGCCGCCGCGCGCCTACCCGGACATCCGGGGCGCGATGACCTGGTCCATCAACTGGGACGCGAGCAACAACTGGTCGTTCTCCAAGACCGTCAAGCCCCACCTCCAGGGAATGCCATGAGACTTCGCAGCAGACTCACCGCTCTGGCGGCCGGCCTGGCCCTCGCACTGACCGGCGCGGGCCTCGGCGCCGCCGCCCCCGCCGCGTACGGCGCGGTCCAGCAGCTGGCCGCCGCCTGGGCGCCGTGGACCGCGTACACCATCGGGACGGTCGTCACCTACAACGGCGTCGACTACGTGTGCCTTCAGGCGCACACCTCCCAGCCCGGCTGGGAGCCGTCGAACGTGCCCGCGCTCTGGAAGGTCAACAGCGGCGGCGCCGACACCACGGCCCCGTCGGCGCCCGGCGAACTCCGCTCGACCGGCGTCACCTCCAGCAGCGTCTCTCTGGCCTGGAACGCCTCCACCGACAACGTGGGCGTCACCGGCTACAACGTCTACCGCGGCGGGACCCTGGTGACGACGGTCACCGGGACGACCTACACCGACAGCGGCCGGGCGGCCAACACCAGCTACACCTACACCGTCAGGGCCCGCGACGCGGCCGGCAACCTGTCGGGCGACAGCAACTCCGTCACCGCCACCACCTCCGGCGGCACCGGCGCGCCCGGCCAGCCGGGAACCGTCACCGCGTCGGTCACCAACTCCAGCATCGCGCTGAGCTGGGGCGCCTCCAGCGGCACCGTGACCGGCTACCGCGTGTACGAGGGCACCGCCCAGCGGGCCCAGGTCACCGGCACCAGCGCCACCGTCTCGGGGCTCGGCGCGTGCACGACGCACACGTACACGGTCAGGGCGTACAACTCGGCGGGCGAGTCGGCCGGCCGGGACGTCACCGCCACCACCTCGGGCTGCAGCAGCACCACCAAGATGCCCGGCGCCCCCTACCTCTACATGGGCTGGGGCAACCCGCCGAACCCGGGCACGGTCATGGACGCGACCGGAGTGCGGTCGTTCACGATGGCGTTCATCCTGTCCAGCGGCGGCTGCACGCCCGCCTGGGACGGCAACCGGCCGCTGACCGGCGGCGCCGACCAGCAGGCGATCAACACGATCAAGTCGAAGGGCGGCAGCGTCCAGATCTCCTTCGGCGGCTGGTCGGGCAACAAGCTCGGCCCCAACTGCTCCACCCCGCAGGCGTTCGCGGGCGCGGTGCAGCAGGTCATCAACGCCGTCGGCCCGGCCGTCGTGGACTTCGACATCGAGAACACCGACGAGTTCGAGAACTACACCGTCCAGGACCGCATCCTGAACGCGCTCAAGATCGTCAAGCAGAACAACCCCAACGTCAAGGTCGTCGTCACCTTCGGCACCACGCGGACCGGCCCGAACGCCCACGGCATCCGGCTCATCAACCAGGCCAGGGCGCTCGCCGTGCCGATCGACAACTTCACCATCATGCCGTTCGACTTCGGCGGCTCCAACATGTACCAGGACACCGTCAACGCCTCCGAGGGCCTGAAGAACGCGCTGAAGACCGCCTACGGCTGGACCGACGCCCAGGCGTACGCCCACATGGGCATCTCCGGCATGAACGGCCTGTCCGACCAGCAGGAGCTGACCTCGCCCGCCACCTGGACCCAGATCCGCGACTGGGCCAACGCCAGAGGGCTGACCAGGCTCGCCTACTGGGCCGTCAACCGCGACCGCCCCTGCCCGGGCGGCGGCGTGACCTCCAACTGCAGCGGCATCGCCCAGGCCGACTGGGAGTTCACCCGCATCACCGCGGGCTTCTGACCCGCGGGCCGCCGTGAGCGGCCCGCTCTCACCACCCGGCCCGCCCCCGTCGAACGGGGGCGGGCCGCTCTCCCCGCGAGCGTGAGGAAGCTCATGAAACTCCGAGGATCGGCGGTCGTGCTCGCCACCGCGCTGATCGCCCTGCCCACCGCGCTGCCCGCCGCCCCGGCCGCGGCCGCCAACATCCTGGCCAACCCCGGCTTCGAGTCGGGCCTGAGTGGATGGACGTGCTCCGGCGCGCAGGCCGTCTCCTCCCCGGTGCACGGGGGAACGGGGGCGCTGCGCGCGACTCCGCAGGGCAACGACCTGGCCAGGTGCCAGCAGGTCGTCACCGTCCAACCGGGCACGACGTATCAGCTCTCGGCCTGGGTGCAGGGCACGTACGTCTTCCTGGGCGCCACCGGGACCGGCGTCAACGCCAGCACCTGGGGCTCGCCCGGCACCACCTGGAGCCAGCTCAGGACGTCCTTCACCACGGGCGCCTCGACCACGTCGGTGACCGTCCACCTCAACGGCTGGTACGGCCAGGGCGCCTACACGGCCGACGACGTGGTGCTCGACGGCCCAGGCGGCACCCCCGACACCCAGGCGCCGACCGTGCCCGGCACCCCGTCCGTCGGCGGCGCCACGTCGTCGTCCCTGTCCGTCACCTGGCCCGCCTCGACCGACAACGTGGGCGTCACCCGCTACGAGGTCTCCCGCGACGGCGGCGCCCCCGTCTTCGTGACCGGGACCAGCCACCTGGCGGGCGGCCTGACCGCCTCGACCACGTACCGCTTCAAGGTCCGCGCCTGCGACGCCGCGGGCAACTGCTCGGCCTACACCTCCGAGGCGAGCGGCACCACGACCACGGGCGGCGGTGGCGACGGCGGGCTGCCCAAGCGGGTGCTCGTCGGCTACCTGCACGCGTCGTTCGCCAACGGCTCCGGATACACCAAGATGAGCGACGTGCCCGGCGAGTGGGACGTCATCAACCTCGCCTTCGGCGAGCCCACCTCCGTCACCTCGGGCGACATCCGCTTCAGCCAGTGCCCGGCCGCAGAGTGCCCCGGCGTCGAGTCCGAGGCCGACTTCATCGCCGCGATCAGGGCCAAGCAGGCCCAGGGCAAGAAGGTGCTCATCTCGATCGGCGGCCAGAACGGCCAGGTGCAGCTCACCACCACGGCGGCCCGCGACAAGTTCGTGCAGTCGGTCGCCGCGATCATCGACAAGTACGGACTCAACGGCCTCGACATCGACTTCGAGGGCCACTCCCTCTACCTCAACCCCGGCGACACCAACCTCGCCAACCCCACCACCCCGGTCATCGTCAACCTGATCTCGGCGCTCAAGACGCTCAAGAGCCGCTACGGCGCCGCGTTCACGCTGACCATGGCCCCCGAGACGTTCTTCGTGCAGCTCGGCTACCAGTTCTACGGTCCTGGCCCGAACGGCACGGCCGACAACCGCAGCGCCTCCTACCTGCCCGTCATCCACGCCATGCGCGACGACCTGACCCTGCTCCACGTGCAGGACTACAACTCGGGGCCGATCATGGGCCTCGACGGCCAGTACCACACGATGGGCGGGCACGACTTCCACGTGGCCATGACCGACATGCTGCTCGCCGGTTTCCCGATCATGGGCAACCCGGCCAACGTGTTCCCGCCGCTGCGCCAGGAGCAGGTGGCCATCGGGCTGCCCGCCTCGGTCAACGCGGGCAACGGGTTCACCTCGGTCGCCGAGGTGCAGAAGGCGTTCGACTGCCTGGCCAAGGGGAGCAACTGCGGGCCGTACAAGCCGCGGGGGGTCTACCCGAACCTGCGCGGCCTGATGAGCTGGTCGATCAACTGGGACCGGTACAACGGGCAGGAGTTCTCCCGCAGCCACCGGGCCTACCTGAACGCGCTCAACTGAACCGGACCAACTGCGTGGGCTTGAGCGGGAGGCCCAGGCCCGGCGGACGGTAGACGGGCAGCGCCTCGCCGTACTCGTGCATCCAGGCGTGATCCACCAGCAGCCGCATCCGCTCAGCCCGCGGTGTCCCGCCCGGCTCCGCCGGGGCCGTACGACCGGCCAGCCTGGCCACGGCCCCGGCCACCAGGTCAGGGTCGGGCGGCGACAGGTCGCAGTGCTCGTCCGGCCCGATGAGCAGGTCGACGTCCGGCGGCAGCGGGTAGATCGGCCGCGGCAGCGCCAGCACGCGCGGCGGCGGCGCCATCGGCCAGCCGCCGGCCACCGCCTCCAGCAGCACCGAGCGCGACGTCCGGCGCGCGAACAGCCCCTCGGCCAGCGCCCAGCTCAGCGCACCCACGTCGGCCAGGTCCTCACCGCAGGCGTGCAGGCACAGGTACGGCACCAGCGGGATCCCCTCCCCGCCCGCCTGCGCCCACCCGCCGCCGCACCCGGTCAGCACGAGCAGGGCCAGCATCGCCCGGTAGGCGGTGTCGGCGTGCGGCGTCTCCAGCCGCCCCGGCACGATCACGCACCGCCCGCCGGTCTTCTCGGCCGTCACCCCCAGCTCGCGGGCCGTCTTCAGCGCCCGCGACGCGGCCACCCCCGTGTACGCCTCCTGCCACCCCGGCGTGTACGGCTCACCCCTGTCCTCGTACCCCTCGGGCCACCGGCCGGGCAGCCCGGGACGCGCCACCCCGTAGACGGCCATCAGCAGGTCGAACACCGTCGTCACCAGCTCATCGCCGTCCCGCAGGACGGGCACGCCCCGCCGCAGCACCCCGGGCCCGTCGTCGAAGCGCGGCAGCAGCACCTCCGCCGCCTCCCCGCCGTACACGCTGAGCCGCCCGAAGGCCCCGCCCGTCAGCCCGCCCGGCACGTACCCGTCACCGCGCTCGCGCAGCCGCACCAGGAACGGCAGGTCCGTACGCTCCATGGCGTGCTCGTCGAACGGGGTCCGGTCGAGGAAGAACTCCTTGAGCAGCACGTGCCCCATGGCCATGGCCAGCGCCCCGTCCGTGCCCGGCCGTACGACCAGCGTCTCGTCCGACAGCCGCGTCGGATGCGTACCGATCGCGACCACCTTCTGCCCCTTGTACCGTCCGGCGATCACCCAGGGCGTGTCGGCGGTGCGGACCAGCCGGTTGTTCTCCCCCCACAGCAGCACGTACGCCGCCCGCGCCCAGTCGTCGGCCCGCGGACCGGCGAATCGCGGCCCCAGCACCTGCTCCGTCGCGCACGGATGCTCGGTCAGCACCGCGCCACCGAGCCCGCCCACCAGCCGCGCCAGCGGCGAGGTCGCCAGCGCCGCCACCCGCTCGGCCCCGTGCCGGGCCGAGGTGTCCACGATCGCCGCCGCGGCCAGCTCCGCCGCCGTCTCGTCGTCCAGCGGCACCCGCCGCTCACCTCGGGCGCGGCGGTATTCCTGTGAGTTCCCTGTGAGTTTCGCCCAGGCCGCGACCGGGTCGCGCAACCCATCCCTCACTTCGAAATAGAGCCTGATCAGTGCCTGGTTGACCTGCGATCCCCCCATGGAAAAAGTTCAACACAGACGGTGATGTCGTATCGGGATACGTGTCGGCATGTCGGGGATAAGAATGCCAAGCCCTGGTGGCAGCACTGCTCAGGTTGCGGCAGGCTAGAGGTCGCCATGGATTACGCCTTTCTCACGGGGATCGTCCTCGTCGCCGGTGTCGTGCTCGCCCTCGTCGCGCAATGGCGTGACTGGCGGCCCCCTCTTGTCGTCGCCATCGCCGTGGGCATCGCCGTCCGCGTGCTCATCATGTACACCTCGGCGATCGACACCTGGCAGCCCGTCGACTTCATGGAGAGCTTCAAGCCCGCGGGCGAGGCCGTGCTGCGGGGCGAGGACCCCGCGCTGGCCAGCGAGGGCGGCTGGCACTTCCTGCCGACCATCCCCTACGTCTACGGCATCCTGCTGTGGCTGGGCATCCCGTGGGAATACGCCGGCCGCCTGGTCACCGTGGTCGCCGACATCGTGCTCATCCCGCTGGTGGCCAAGCTCGCCGGCGGTCCCAAGGCGTCCCTGCGCGCCCTGCAGTACGCGCTCAACCCGCTCGCCGTGCTCATCGCCTCCGTGCACGGCCAGGTGGAGCCGGTCGCTCTGGTGTTCGGCGTGGCCGCGTTCGTGGTCGCCCGCGGCCCCGGCGACCCCGACCGGCCCGGCATGGTCACCGACGTGGCCGCCAGGGCCCGCAAGGGGTTGGCGGCACACGGCGTACGCGCCGCCATCCCGCGCGTCGTCGGCCGCGGCGGCCTGCTGCACCGCGCACTCCTGCCCGGCCCCGACGACCGCGCCCACCTGCGGCGGGGCGCGCTGGCCGGCCTGCTCATGGGCCTGGCCCTGTGCGCCAAGAGCTGGCCGATCTGGCTGATCCCCGGCATGCTGCTGCTCCTGCCCAACCTGCGCTCCCGCGTGGCCGCCCTGTTCACCACCGGCGTGGTGCCGCTGTTCTTCCTGGTGACGCTGCCGGTCTTCGCGGGCACCGCGTTCGACCAGCTCCCGGCGGTCATCGACACCATCCGCCACATCCGGCCCATCGTCGGTGAGTGGGGCTGGACCCCGTGGTTCACCGGCGGAGACTGGTCGCTGGAGCCGGGGCTGGCCTCGTTCGGCACCAACCTCATCTACGCCAGCGTCCTCGGCGTCATCTTCTGGTGGCGGCGGGCCGACCCGATCGACATGACCACGGCGATCCTGCTCGTGTTCATGGTGATGACGCCCCGGCTCGGCGCCCAGTACCTGCTGTGGTTCATGCCGTTCCTGGTGGCCCGGCCCACCCGGTTCGCCTGGCCGGCCATCCTGGGCGCCTGCCTGTGGGCGGGCTACGGCTACCTCTACATGACGCAGTTCGACGTCAACACCTGGTGGTTGCAGCACTCGTACTGGTCGCGGGCCTCGATCGTGCTGCTGCCGATCCTGGCGCTGGCCATGCCGTGGGGCCGCCGCGTCGCGACGGCCCCGGCTCTGGCTCCTTCCGTGCCGGCGTCGGCCAAGGTCAGGTCACCGGCATAGGCGCTCCCACAACGTGACCCACTGGTCGGGGTGGACGTGGCCCACGACGGTGTCGCGGGCCACCTCGGCCGCCTCCAGCGCCGCGTCCACGCCGTCGTAGCGGGTCTTCAGCGAGGCGCGCACCGAGCCGCCCACCCCGCCGAAGCCCAGCTCGACCAGCTCCAGGTACGAGCGGCGGCCGTGCACCAGCGGCTGCGGCCTGCGCTCGACGCGCAGGATCGCCGAGTCGACCGACGGCACCGGACGGAAGCTCTCCCTGCCGACCGGGTCGCCCAGCCGCCAGGAGAACCACGGCCACGACTCCACCGTGACCAGGCTCCACCGGCCGTAGTCGCCGGAGCGCTTGCGGGCGTACTCCCGCTGGGTGAGCAGCGTCGCCGAGGTCAGGGCCGGGGCCCGCAGGCACCAGTCCACGATCTTCGACGTGATCGAGTAGGGGATGTTCCCCACCACCGCGAACGGCTCGCGCGGCGCCCGCGCCTGCGTGAAGTCGCCCCTGATCACCTCGATCCTGGGATCGCTGCGCGTGCGGGAGGCCAGCCGCCCGGCCAGCCTCGGATCGATCTCGTAGCCGACCACCGTGGCGCCCGCCTCGGCCAGTGCCAGGGTGAGCACCCCCTCACCGGGTCCGGGCTCCAGGACGAGCCCCTCCGGAGCGGCGGCCTTGATCATCAGCTCGACGGCATGCCGATCCACCAGGAAGTTCTGCGACAGCGTGCGCCGCGCCCGATCCACGGGCGTGCGACCGCCACCGGCGCCGTTCCTGGCCTTCTTCTGAGTGTGTGAATAGTTTCCGTGCGCGAGATTCTTCGCCACAGCACTGCCCTTCCGGGTCCTCGAGATCGAACGGGTCTCGAAGGGCCCTGGGCACGCGTGCGGGCGCTCAGCCGCAGATCTGCCTCAGATCTGCCTCAGGTCTGCGTGTTCGGCGTCATCGCGTCCGCAGGCGGGCCAGAGCCCCGCCGCGGCGGATGCGGATGTAGAACGGGCAGCAGCACATGGATGACATGCGTGTCACTGTAGGCAGCGGCTCCGCGGGCGGGCAACGCAATAAACGCTTTGAGCGGGCATTGAACTGGCTCGGGTAAACCTTCAGGCATGGACCGACCGGCCAGGGTGCTCGTCGTGGACGACGAGCCCAACATCCGCGCCCTCCTCTCGCAGACCCTGCGACTGGTCTCGTTCGAGGTCCGGACGGCGGAGACGGGCGCCGAGGCGGTGACGGCCGCCAGGGAGTTCAAGCCCGACATCGTGGTGCTCGACGTGATGCTGGCGGACTTCGACGGGTTCGAGGTGGCCAGGCGGCTCGGCGAGCGCGTCCCCGTGCTGTTCCTGACCGCCCGCGACCGCGTCGAGGACCGCGTACGCGGCCTCACCCTCGGGGCCGACGACTACGTCGCCAAGCCGTTCAGCCTGGAGGAGGTGGTGCTGCGCATCCGCGCGATCCTGCGGCGCAGCCGTACCCCGCCGGAGAACGACGTCCTGAGCTACGCCGATCTCGAACTGGACCCGCACGCCCACGAGGTACGCAGGGCCGGAGTGCCGATCGACCTGTCGCCCACCGAGTTCAACCTCCTCGAATACCTGATGACCAACGCCGGCCGGGTGGTCAGCAAGGCGCAGATCCTCGACAGCGTCTGGCGCTACGACTTCGACGGCGACTCCAGCATCGTCGAGTCGTACGTCTACTACCTGCGCAAGAAGATCGACACGTTCGAGCCGCAGCTCATCCACACCGTGCGCGGCGTCGGCTACACCCTGAGGACCCCGCGATGAGACCCGCCTCCTGGACCCTGCGCACCCGCCTGGTGCTGGCCGTGCTCGGGCTGGCCGCGCTCGCCCTCCTGGTCACCAACGTGGTCAGCGTCACGCTGCTGCGCGACCACCTGGTCGGCCGCGTGGACGAGCAGCTCGACGTCATCGCCGTGGCCGCCGACGCCAAGCCCATCCCCCTGATCTCCCAGCGGCCGCAGGCGGCGAGCGGGCTGTCCGCGCTGGTGGCCAGGCGCGTCGCACAGGTCCAGCAGATCCTGGTCTACAACCCCGACGGCACGCTGTTGATGCGCGCGCCCGAAGCCAAGAACCAGCCGACCCCCGTCATCGACCGGCCCAGGGCCGACGACGCCCCCTACACCGTGCCGGGCACCGACGGGGCCGACTGGCGCGTCCGCGGCGTCCAGTTGGACGGCGGCGACATCGTGGTCGTCGCGCAGTCGCTGGCCGAGGTGGAGCAGGCCCAGCGGTCGGCCAGCGTCATCGCCTTCGCGGCCGGCGCGTTCGCGCTGCTCCTGCTCGGGCTGGCGGCCGGCTTCGTGGTACGGCTCGGCCTGCGCCCCCTGACCCGGATGGAGGCCACCGCAGGGCAGATCGCCCGCGGCGACCTCGCGCTGCGGGTGCACGCCGAGGACCCGCGCACCGAGCCCGGCCGCCTGGCCACGGCCATGAACGTGATGCTCGACCGCCTCCAGTCCGAGATCGCCGCGAGGACCGACTCCGAGGCCCGCATGCGGCGCTTCCTCGCCGACGCCTCCCACGAGCTGCGCACCCCGCTCACCTCCGTACGCGGCTTCGCCGAGCTGCACCGCAGGGGCGGCGACGCCGGCGAGGCCATGAGCCGGATCGAGCACGAGGCGGCCAGGATGGGCGTGCTCGTCAACGACCTGCTCACCCTCGCCCAGCTCGACGAGGAGCGCCCGCTCGACCGCCACCCGGTGGACCTGCTGGAGGTGGCCGCCGACACGATCCGCGACGCCCGCGTACGGGTGCCCGACCGGCCGATCAGGCTGACCGGGCTCGGCGACCGGCTCGCGCCCGTCTCGGTCGTCGGCGACGACGCGCGCCTGCGCCAGGTGGCCGCCAACCTCGTCGGCAACGCCCTGTGCCACACGCCCCCCGAGGCGTCCGTCACGGTCAGGGTCGGCACGCGCGACGGCCTGGGCGTGCTGGAGGTCGCCGACACCGGGCCAGGCGTGCCGCCCGAGCACGTGCCGCGCGTCTTCGACCGCCTCTACCGCGCCAGCCGGGGCAGGTCCAGGGCCGACGGCGGCACCGGGCTGGGCCTGGCCATCGTCTCCGCCATCGTGCGCGCCCACGGGGGCCGCGTCGAGCTGGACACCGCGCCCGGCCGGGGCGCCACGTTCCGCGTGCTCCTCCCCGGCACCCGGTTCTCCGACGCCGAGCCTCTCCCCGGCCGGGAGCTTCCACCTGACTCCGAGGCGGCTCCCAGCTCACATTGAACGGCGCCGACCACATTCGGGGGCATGAGACGGACACTCATCACCACGACCCTGCCCGCCGCCCTGGCCATCCTGACCGCGTTGACCGCGCTGGCCGGATGCGGCGGCACGCAGGCCGGCACCGGAGTCGCCTCCGTGACCGCGGCCTCTGGCCCGCCCTCCGCGAGCGCCTCCTCCTCCGACTCGCCCACCGCCGACCCCCAGGAACAGGGCAGGAAGTTCGCCCAGTGCATGCGCGAGCAGGGCGTCCCCATGGAGGACCCCGACCCCGACGGCAGCGGCGGCCTCAATGCGATCGGCGAGGGCGTCGACAAGAACAAGGTGCGCAAAGCCCTCGAAACCTGCGGCGAGCACGCCCCCTACGCGGACCGCAAGCAGCTCGACCCCCAGCAGATCGACCAGCTCCGCGAGTTCGCCAAGTGCATGCGGGACAACGGCGTGGACATGCCCGACCCCAACGCCGACGGCACGTTCCCCGGCGGCACCGGGAGCGCGCTCACGCGTGAGTCCCCCGAGCTCAAGAAGGCGCTCGAGGCGTGCCGCGCGAAGTCCCCCGGGGTCGGGGTGGCCAAGTGACCGAGACCGAGCAGACCCGCCCGGCCCCGCGCGCCCTGCCGCCGCGCCGGCGCCGCCCTCTGAGGCTGCTGGCCTGGACCGGCGGCCTGGCGTTGCTGGCCGCCGCGGTCGAGGCCGCCGCCATGGGCTTCGGCGGTGAC
>NZ_BAAAZP010000231.1:0-22037 GCF_039536965.1 Nonomuraea antimicrobica
GCCGCCGCCAGGCCCACGCCTCCAGCGCGGCGGGCGGGGCGGCGCCGCCGATCACGGCCGCGATCGCCCGGCCGGCCTCGGCCGCGTCGTGGATGCCCGCGTTCATGTTGAGCCCGCCGACCGTGGAGGTCAGGTGCGCCGCGTCGCCCACGAACAGCACCCGCCCGCACCTGTACGACGTCAGCACCCCCCTGGACAGCCCGAACCGGTCGGCGCCCGTGACGCGGATCGGCTCGCTGGCGCCCGGCAGGTTCCTGCGCACCAGCAGGGACAGGTTCGACGCGGACAACGGCTCGTGCGCGTCGCAGGGGATCTTGAAGATGATCCGCCAGTGGTCGGGCAGCCCCAGCAGGGTGCACGACTGCTGCACGTCCTGCACGTACGTCAGCGGTGCCAGGCCGGGCAGCAGCCGGTCGAGCGGCGAGTCGGTGAACACCCGCAGCGCCTGCGCCGGATAGGCCGACCTCGGGAACGGCAGGCCGAGCGAGCCGCGTACGGTGCTGTGCCCGCCGTCGGCGGCGATCATGTACCGGGCCCGCGTCCAGGTGTGGCCGACACGGACCCGGATCCCTGTGCCGCCCTCGGCCACGCCGTCCACCGTCGTGCCGAACCGCACGTCCGCCTCGGGGTAGACGCTGAGCGCGCCGAGCAGCAGCCGGGTCAGCGCCGCCTGGTCGGCGTGGATCCGGAACGGATGCCTGGTCAGCCCGTCGAGCCGGTCCATGCCCATCTCGGCCAGCACGATCCCGGACCGGTCGCGCCACTGCACCCGATCGACCACGCGGCCACCGGCGACCAGCCGGGCGGCCACGCCGAGGTCGTCCAGCAGGTCGAGCGTGGCGGGGTGGAACGTGCACGCGCGCGGCTGCCGGGACAGGTCGTTCTCCCGTTCCAGCACGGTGACCGGGATCCTGGCGCGGGCCAGGGTGAGGGCGGCGGTGAGCCCGGCGGGCCCGGCGCCGACCACGATGACGCCGTTCATGCCGTGCGCCCTCCTTGCGCCGCCAGGGGACCGCGGCGGTACGGCAGGCGGCCGAGCGTCACGTGCCGGCCGACCGCCCTGGACAGGGCCCACCAGGCCACGCAGAGGTTCGAGGTGAGCAACATCCGGTCGTTCCCGCTGGTCAGCGGGCCGAGCACGGGTAAGGTCGGCAGGCCGGTGCCGGTGAAGAGCAGGACGGCGTCGGCCGGCAGCTCCGCCAGCTCGACCTGGCTGATCAGCTCCGACGGGGTGAGCGCGTAGGAGGAGTAGCCGTCGCGGGCGCGTACCTGGACGACCCGGGTGACGTTCAGCCCGGCCGTCTTCCAGAACCGCTCGGCCAGCTCCGTCACCCACGGCTGGTACGGCGACACCAGGACGATGTCCTCCACCCGCACGTGGTCCAGCGCCTCGCGCGTGGCCAGCGTGGCCGAGGCGAACGGCACCCCGGTCGCCGCGGTCATCTCGGCGCACTGCTCTCGGTCCTCGTCGGGGCCGAGCAGGTAGCGGGGCTCGCAGCAGGCCATGACCATGGCGTCCAGCCGCAGGCCCTCGAACGCGCCCGCCATCGCGGGCAGGGCCGCGTTGTAGCCCTCCAGCCGGTCCGCCAGGGACGGCCCCGGCCGTACGGGCAGGCGGGCGACGTGCATGTCGGCGCGCGAGCCGAGTAAGCGCGTCAGCTCCGGCTCCGCCGACGGGTTCGCCGGCGCCACGATCACGCCGACCCTGTTCCGGCTCACTGTGTGCCCCGGACGGTGCGCATGGCAATTCCTCCTGTGCGGGGAAGGCGAGGGAAGGTCACGAGGCGCGGTGCCGCAGCGCCTGGTCGATCTCGGTGACGGCCTCGACCGACACCTGCCGGATGCGGCGCAGCCGGTGCACGGTGCGCGGCGGCTCCGGCGGCGGGCCGGGCTGGTCCTCGCCCGAGGACGACGGCGTGCCGGGCCGTACGCCCCGCGCGTGGACTTCGTGTGGTTGTGACCTGCGCAGTTCGCCGGTGAGCATGATCGCTCCTGTCTATAGCGGGTTGCCTGTTGGATGGGGGTGGAGCTCCGGGACGGCGGGGCGGGCCGAATGTCGCGCGGCGCCGCTCCGTACCCGGTCGTCGTGGTCGCGCGGCTCGGCGAGGAGCCGGCGCAGCGTCGCCGGCCCCTCTTCCGCCGCGCTTCGAGATCGGAGTCCGGTCTCATGTCCCGACGCCCCGGCGACCCGCACCAACGCCGCGGCGGCGAGCAGAACGGCGGCCGGCAGGTCGGCCGCCAGCACAGAGGCATGTCCGGGGACCCCTCCCCGGAGGACCGGCAGGTCGATCGGCGCCGTGGCGCCCGTCACGGCGATCGCCTCGTCCGGTCCCGCTCCCGTGCTGAGGGCTCCGATCGTCAAAACCCGCCGATCGGAGCCAGGCCCCCCGCCGTGAATGGCCCTGGTGGGCCCGGCTCGGCGCACGGCCGTACTGGCCGTGCTACCGGGCCGGCGGGGAGAAAGCCGGCCCCAGGCGCTACCCCTCGTGTTGGCCAGCACGCCAGCCGCTACCGCGCTGGCCAACAACACCGGGCCGACTAGGTCGGGCACGTGCCGCACGGTGCCGGGGGGATGGGGTAGCGCCGGGGCCAGCGCCAACAGCGCCGCCATCCGTTCCGCATGAGCGGCGGGCGGTCCGGACCGGCCGTGGGAGGCCGGTGACCGGCCGCCGCCTGATGGCGGCGCCAGCTTCTGCGCGACACCGGGGCCCTGATCCCGCCGGTCTCCCGGCGGGACAGCCCCGGGCGCGGCCGTGATGACCTGCGTCGCGCCCGGGCGGTTCAGGGCCGGTAACCGCGTCCGGTGCCGCGGCGATGCCGCGGGCGCCGGGGCGGCCCGGTGTTCGCGTCCGTGTGTCAGCGTCATCGCGCCCTCACCGTGCCCTCGGTGCCCTCGGCACTCTGGGCGCCCTGGGCGCTCTCGGTTCTGGTGCTCTCGGCGACGTTGGGCACGCTGACGCAGACCATGCGCTCGGTCAGCCCGGTGCCCTGCGCCGCGGGACGTGGTCTCGCCGGGCGCGTCCTGGCCGGCCCCGCACCGCCGGCGACCGTACGCGCGACCTTGGAGGCGAGGGCCAGGTGTTCGCCGCAGCGCCGGGCGACCTTGTCCTCAAGACCGGCCACCTGGGCCAGCCGGAGCCGCATCGGCTCCAGGGACGACCGGCGTTCGAGACCGGCGAGGTCGGCCAGCCGGGCGGGCCAGCGCAGTTCGTCGGCGCAGCGGGCCTCCACCTCGGCGGGTAGGTCAGCGGCGGGGAACCCGTCGTGACGCAGCCGGGTGGCGACCATGACGGCGGTGAACGCCGTCTTGTCGAAGTCGGCCAGCCGTCCCGACAGGGCGGCGGCCAGCATCCTGGCGCGGTGGCTCAGGCAGACCGCACTCCACCCGAGCAACAGCAGCCGATCAGGGCCCGTCTCCGTGTGCCAGCCGGCCAGCCGCAGCACTCGGGCCATCCGGTGGTAGAAGCGCCAGCGATGACCGGGGCTGTCCAGCCAGACCTGGACCCCGCCCAGCGGCAGGCTCGCGACGTGCACACCCGCCTCCGGCCCGGCCACGCGGGCGCAGATGCGCTGGACGACCCGCTCCTGCCGGGTGAGGGCCGGCTCCTCGGTGAACCAGGAAGCACCTTGGGGATCCACGGTCATGTCCGGCCACCTCCTTGCCTGGGGGCAATCTCTCAAGAACCCTTAGGCTGTTAAGCCTCAGTTACCACACGCTCTGATAGTCCGCTTATGACCGGGACTATGTCAACTGACAGTTTGCGCATAAGTTGATACCAGTACGCGTGGCAGAGCTTGCCCGCATGGCAGGGGACACTGGAGCCGGCGTCCCTTACGCTGGAAAAGTTCACGGGCGGTAGGAGGTGTGCCGTGGCGAACTTCGCCGAACGGCTCGATCTCGCGCTGACCAAGCGCGGCTTCACCGGTGCGCAGGTCGCCTCCGCCCTGACGGAGGCGGGCATCCCCATCACCCGCGCCTACGTCAGCCAGTTGCGCACGGGCAAGCAGACCAACCCGACCCTCCAGGTGCTCAGGGCGCTGGCCTCGTGCCTGCAGGTGAGCGTGGGCTGGCTGGTCGGCGACGACCACCTGGAGTCGGGCTCGGTCGAAGACCTGCAGGTGCGGGCGGCCAACGTCGGCCTGTCCGCCTCGGGTCTGTCCGAGGAGTCGCTGGCCGTGCTGCGCGGCGTGGTCGAGCTGGCCCGCAAGGCCGAGGGGCTGCCCGAGGAGCCCGAGCCCACCTCCGACATCCCCGAGGCGGGCGCGCCGCTCAGCGGGCCGCAGCGGCGCGCGCTCGGCAAGCGCCTGCACGGCCTGCGCCTGGCCGCCCAGCTCTCCGTGGAGCAGGTGGAGACCGCGATCGGCAGGGGAGCGGCGGCGATCCCGGCCGTCGAGGAGGGCCGCATCGCCCCCGCCCCGATCACCGTAGAGCGCCTGCTGGCCGTCTACGGCGTCGCCGCCGCGCCCATCCGCGAATACGTGCTCTCGCTGGCCAGGGGAGAGCGCGAGGCCGCCTGGTACGACGCGCAGTCCGTGCCCGTCTGGCTGGCCACCGGCTACGCCCTCGAACAACGGGCCACGGTGATCCGCACCTACCACAACCAGTTCGTGCCGCCGCTGCTGCAGACCGAGGAATACGCCAGGGCCGCCATCACCGTCAACGGCCCCGCGACGCTCGGGCAGCAGACGGTCGACGAGGCGGTCGCCCTCGTGCTGGCCCGCCAGGAGGCCCTGTCCCGCGACAACGGCGTGGTCCTGTGGGCCGTGATCGACGAGAGCGTGCTGAGCCGCTCGATCGTCGGCCCGCACGTCCAGCTCCGCCAGCTCGACGTGCTGATCGAGCACGCCAAGCGGCCCAACGTCTCCCTGCACGTGGTGCCGATGGAGGACCCCGTCTACGCGCCGCGCACCGGGCCGTTCACGCTCTGGCGCTTCGCCGAGGCGTTCGAGTCCGACATCGCCTGCGCCCACGGCATCGAGTCCGACGCGCTGGTCACCGACACGGGTGAGGTGGAGGCCTATCACCAGGCGTTCACCAAGCTCTCGGTCACCACGACCACTCGCGACGAGACTTTCGAGCTGCTCAACGCTCATCGCGAAAGGCTTTCGCGTTCGCTCGCGAAATGAGCGGCTTCCCGCGCGAGAGATCATTTATGCCTGGGTAAGGTGACGCACTTATACCCAAATCCAATGGTTTTTCAGGTTGTCTTCCGCTGTGGGGCGGGGATCATATGTTCTGGGTCATCGAGTGGGGTCCGAAAGGACAACTTTTCCCGAGATAGTGGGCGAGGGGAAAGGGGCAACACTCAATGCGTCAGCGTGCCATCCGAAACCTGGCGAAGCTGGAGATGACCCAAGCGAGGCTCACCCGTATCCTCGACGCCGCGGCCGGTGGGAAGGACCACTTCGCGGCCGACAGAAACGCGGTGCGCCGTTATGACACGGCCGCTCCGATCACGACGACGGCCGCACGTGCCGTGCTCGACTTCTTGTGCCGGGTGGTCCGTCACGTGGCGACCGAAGGTGTGGACCAGTTCGTGATCGTCGGGAGTGGGGTGCCGAGCGGTCTGCCGCTCGGCGGGCGGTTGCACGACGTCGCCCGTGACGCCCTGGGCGGTCCGGTGCCACGCGTGGTCTACGTGGAGAACGACCCCATGGTGCTGGCCGGAGCGAGGGCGACCATCGAGCCCGTCACCGACCTCGTACGCGTGGTGGAGGGCGACATACGCGAGATCGACGACGTGCTCGACGACCGGGTGCTGCAGACGTTCCTCGACTGGGACCGGCCGATGGCCGTGCTGCTGCTGTCGACCCACAGCCTGAACGACGACGAGTTCTTCCATTACGTGATCAAGCGGATAAGGCAGGTGGTTCCGGAAAGGAGTTACCTGTCGTTGGTGCAGACCACGTTCGACGCCATTCCCGCGGAGTTGTTGCCGGCCATTCACGATCTGCTGGCGATGACGCTGCCGGGGCACGCGATTCGTACCAGGGAGGAGGTCAAGGCGTTGCTCGAAGGTCTGGTGCTGGTCGATCCGGGATTGGTGTGGGTCCCGGAATGGCGGCCAGGTCCTCGCGACGACGCCTGTGTGGAACAGCCCAGCGCGTCCGGTGGTTACGGTGCCGTGGCCCGCATTCCGTGACGACGGCGGTTTTCGCCGGCCGTCGCGGAGGGGCCGCGCGGTCCGTTCAGGACCTCAGTCCCACCAGAACGACCAGGCGTGTCCGCCGATGAGCTGCTCGGCGTACCCTTCGAGGTCGCCGGGTCCCTGCACCACGTTGTCGGGGCAGAACGTCCAGTGCTCGGCGGCCACGTGTAACGCGTGCTCGGGATCGACCGGCGGCGCCGCCACGCTCAGGTCCAGCGTGTTGAACCCGACGCCCACCACCCGCGCCCCGAACCTGTCCTCCCAACTGCGCACCACCGCCGCCATCGGCACCATCCACTCGTTGTGGTGCAACGCCCCCTGCCAGCCCATGACCGCCAGCGCGTCGGCGCCCCGGCCGGCCGCGACCAGGCCCAGCGGCATTCCCCTGACCGCCAGCTCGCCCGCCAGCCAGTCGGCCACCGCCTCAGGATCGGCCCGCGGCACGCCGGGCGCGGCCAGGCCGGGACAGATCCCGCCGTACGGCTCCAGCTCGTCCAGCGCGTCCTGCGGCATCTGCGTCACCCACTCCTGCCACACCTCGGCCATGAAACCCTCGGCGGTGAAGTGGTCGATCTGGCGGGGATCGTCGGGGAGGACCTGGCCGACCCCCCACGGCTGCGCCGACTCGTCGAGCAGCACCGGCCACAGCCCGCTGTGCGGGTGCCAGTCGCGCAGCACCGCCCAGCCCTCGCTGCTCACCGGCTCGTCGCTCATCCAGAACGCCGGCCGCGGCGCGTCCCCCTGCCTCGTGTAGCCGGGATCCGGCCAGACCACCTCACCGGGGGGCAACGCCACGGGCAGCCGCCGGCCACTGCCGCCGTCGGCGAACAGCCGGCCCAGCCCGCCTGGCAGCCGATGATCGCTCATGCCCTACCGTTCCGAAACCGAATCCTGTCTCGGAGATGGTAGTGCCGCCGGTCGCCACCGCACCTGCGGCGGGACCCCGCCGGTTGCCGACAAGGGGACAATGGTGAGCTGTGATCCCCTTTGACGCGGTTCTCACCGACTTCGATGGCGTGCTGCGCCACTTCGACCACGCCGCCCAGGCCGACATCGAGGCCCGTTACGGGCTGCCCCTCATGAAGACGGCCTTCGCTCCCGAGCTGATCACCCCGCCGACGCTCGGCCAGGCCACCGAGCGGCAGTGGACCGAGTCGATCATAGCCGCCCTCGGCGGGGACGAGCGGGCCCGCCAGGCCGTGGCCGAGTTCACCGCCATCGGCTTCTGGGTGGACGAGGAGGTCAGGGCGCTGCTGGCCGAGGCGCAGCGGCACGTGCCGGTGGTCATCGTGACCAACGCGATGGACACGCTGGAGGAGCACATGGAGCTGCTGGGGCTGACGTACTTCGCCGACGCCGTGGTCAGCAGCGCCCGGGTCGGCGTGGCCAAGCCCGACCCGCGCATCTACGAGATCGCCGCCGAGCGCGCCGGGGCCGTGCCGGGACGCTGCCTGTTCGTGGACGACCGGCTGCCGAACGTCGAGGCCGCCAGGGCGCTCGGCATGACCGGCGTCCACTTCCGGTCGGTCCAGGACCTGGCGGCCGTGCTGGGCTAGCTGTTCTGTGCGGTGAACGCCGGGTCAGCTCGCGGAGCCCTCGCCCGGCCCGGCCGCCATGTCGAAGAAGGCCCGCTCCAGCGCCACGGCCCGGCGGAACACGTCGAGCACCTCCCGCCGCCTCAGCTCCGCGCCTGTGTCGCCGGTGTCGCCGGTGTCTTCGTCCGTGCCTTCGTTCGGGTCCGGGTGGAGGTCCGCGCCCAGGCGGTCCAGCTCGCCGCGCAGGAACGCCACCCAGGCCCGGAACTCCGCACCCTCGTGCAGCTCGATCCACTCCCGGTGGACGAAGCTCTCCGGCAGCGGCTCGGCGGCGTGCGAGGCCCAGCCGAGATAGCACCACTCGGCCACGCACAGCACGGCGACGATCCTCAGGTAGTCCTGAGACGTGCGGACCTCGTCCATGAGCCGCCTGAACGCCGCCGTCACCGGCTCCAGCGGCACCTCGGTACGCCCGCCCAGCTCGGCCAGCGCCCGATGGAAGTACGTCTTCTCCTCGGTGGTGGCCACCTGCCCGAGGAACGTGCCGTACGGCACCCGCGCCTCGAAGCCGTCGGCACTGGCCACGGCCGCGCCGAGCAGCGCCGTGAAAGAGTCCACGAACTGGAAGTCCTGCTCCAGGTAGCGCCGCATCGCGTCGTCGGCCACCGTCCCCTTGGTGATCGCCATGGCGAAGGGGTGGGTCACCACCGCCGTCCAGTCGGGTTCGGACCGCAGCCTGAGCCACTCGCTGAAAGATCGCTCGCTCACGGCCCCGACTGTAGCCCGTGACCGCCGCCCCCGCCGAGGCCGGCGGGCCGCGCCTCTCGCCCGGCCGGGAGGGCGGCGGCGACCGGGCGCCGGTCAGTACCCGCCATAGGGGTTCTGGGTGGCGGGGGCGCTGGTCTTCTGGCTCGCCGAGGGCGTCGGGCTGCTCGACGGCGTGCTTGCCGCCCCCGTCGAGCTGACCTTGGTGCCCTGCGGGGCGATCACGCCGATCAGGCCGTGCTTGGTGGCGTCGATCCCGGCGGAGAACCACAGGGCGCTCTCGCCGCCGGTGGCCGCGGTGCCGGGCTGCAGGTCCCACAGGCCGGGCAGCACGACCGGCTTGCCGCCGGTGGTGGTCAGCGCGCCGAGGTGGCGGCCCTGCCGGTACGCGTGCACGGTCCCGTCGCCGAAGTTGCCGACCAGCAGCGCGCCCGCGTACTGGCTCCAGCCCTTGGGCGCCGCGGTGAGCCCCCAGGGGGCGTTCAGCCCGGCACGGGAGATGCGGCCGGTCAGGCGTCCCGTGGCGTCGAAGCGGCTGACGAAGCCCTTCCCCTTGCCGAAGACCGGCTTGCCGGTGGACGCGTCGCGCAACGCGTACGCGACCCAGATGTTGCCGTTGGCCACCGCCACGTTGTAGGCGTGGTAGCCCTTCGGCAGCGTCCGGTCCCTGAACTGCCAGTTGGCCAGCCCGATACGCCGGAAGTCCTGGTCGAAGGCGTGGACGCGGCCACCGGCGAAGTCGGCGGCCAGCAGGAACTCCTCGTCCTCGGTCTGGACGAGCTCCAGGCCCTTGTAGTCGGCGCCCCGGGTGAAGGCCGCGATGATCGCGTTGGCCGGGTCGACCTCGGCGTTCCAGCCGGAGATGGCGCCGCTGGGGCTGGAGAAGATGAAGGTGGCGGGCTTGTCCTTCACGGTGAAGCCGTCGCCGGAGTTGAACACCTGGCCTGTCGGGGCCCCGCCCGGGATGGCCACCTCCGTTTTCTCCTTCTTACCCGTGCCGGAGTAGACGGTGGCGCTACCGGTGCCGGTGTTCGAGACCCAAAGGGTCTTGCCCATGGCCAGGCCCCACGGGTTGACGACCTTGGGGTCGGTGACAGGGGCCTTGCCCTTGACGTCCGACACAAGGTTGGTGACGTCGAATCTGGTCCTGGTGGTGGCGTGTGCGGGAGAGGTGAGAGTCGCTCCCAGAACGACCGCAACAGCGCAGAGTGTGATGATGCGTGGCCGCATCCGTTGCCTCCTAGATAGCGCTTGTGACGCGAGATACGCGGAGGGCCCGGGGATGGGTTCAGTCATGGCTGGAATTTGGGACCTTGGGGCGGGTTCAGCCGTGTCTGGAATTAGGGTTTTTCCCCGACCGGCAGGGGAGAGGGACATCATGAACGTGTTGGGCATCGACATCGGCGGCTCGGGCATCAAGGGCGCGCCGGTCGACACGAAGACGGGCGAGCTGGTGGACGAGCGGCTCCGCATACCGACGCCCGAGCCGTCCCGGCCGGACGCGGTGGCCGAGGTGGTGGCCTCGATCGTGCGGCATTTCGGCTGGGACGGCCCAGTTGGCGTCACCTTTCCCGGCGTGGTGGTGGACGGAGTGGTCAGGTCGGCCGCCAACGTCGACCGCTCGTGGGTGGGCGTGGACGCGGCCCGGCTGTTCGGCGGGGCCACCGTACTGAACGACGCCGACGCGGCGGGCCTGGCCGAGGTTCGTTTCGGACGGGGGCGGGGGCAGCGGGGCACGGTGCTGGTGCTGACGTTCGGCACGGGCATCGGCAGCGCGCTGTTCGTCGACGGGGTCCTGGTGCCCAACACCGAGCTGGGGCACCTGGAGCTGCACGGCAAGGACGCCGAGCACCGGGCCTCCGCGCGGGTCCGCGAGGATCACGAGCTGAGCTGGGAGAAGTGGGCCGAGCGGGTGGAGGAGTACCTGCGGCACGTCGAGATGCTGTTCTCGCCGTCGCTGATCGTGATCGGCGGGGGCGTGAGCAGGAAGACCGACAAGTTCCTGCCGCACGTGCACCTCGACACGCCCGTCGTCCCGGCCACGCTGCAGAACCAGGCGGGCATCGTCGGCGCCGCCCACGCCGCCGCCGACCGGGCGACCGCCACCTGACCCACCTGCCCCCGCCGCCTGCCCGCCCGCCACCTGACCTGCCCGCCACCTGATCCGCCTGCCCGCCGGTCCGCAGCCTGCCGGTCCGCGATCGCCGGGGCGCGGGTGATATTGGGATGCGGGAGGTGGGCGCGGTCGGGCAGCATGGTTGGTTGGCTCCGGCGACGCGGGGCTCAAATATCCTGAAAGCAGTATGGGAACTCCTTCCTTGTCCTCTCCACTCGCCGAGCTCCAGTCCCGCCTGCCCCAGCTCATGCCGCGCGACGAGCGGCGGCTGCGGCGCAGGCTCGACGGCATGCGCCGGGTGCGCTCCCGCGACACGCGGGACAAGATCGTCGCCGAGATCCTCGCCGACGTGGAACGGGCCGAGCAGCGGCTGGTACGCCGCCGCGAAGCCGTACCAAAGGTGAAATATCCGGAAAACCTGCCCGTCTCCCAGCGCAGGGATGACATCCTCGAGGCCATCCGCGACCACCAGGTCGTGATCATCGCGGGCGAGACGGGCTCCGGCAAGACCACCCAGATCCCCAAGATCTGCCTGGAGCTGGGCCGGGGCGTACGCGGGCTGATCGGCCACACCCAGCCCCGCCGCATCGCCGCCCGCACGGTCGCCGAGCGCATCGCCGAAGAGCTGGGCACCGGCCTCGGCGAGGTGGTCGGCTACAAGGTCCGCTTCACCGACCAGGCGAGCGAGCGCACCCTGGTCAAGCTCATGACCGACGGCATCCTGCTGGCCGAGCTGCAGAACGACCGCCTGCTCGACCAGTACGACACGCTGATCATCGACGAGGCCCACGAGCGCAGCCTCAACATCGACTTCATCCTCGGCTACCTGAAACAGCTCCTGCCCAAGCGCCCCGACCTCAAGGTCGTCATCACCAGCGCCACGATCGACCCAGAGCGCTTCTCCCGCCACTTCGACGACGCGCCGATCATCGAGGTCTCCGGCCGCACCTACCCGGTGGAGGTGCGCTACCGGCCGCTGGAGGAGGACGACGACCAGACGCAGGGCATCGTCGACGCCTGCCGGGAGCTGATCGGGGAGGGCCCCGGCGACGTGCTGGTCTTCCTGTCGGGCGAGCGCGAGATCCGCGACGCCGCCGACGCCCTCGCCAAGGCCGAGTTCCGCAACACCGAGATCCTCCCGCTCTACGCCCGGCTGAGCGCCGCCGAGCAGCACCGCGTCTTCCAGCGCCACACCGGCCGCCGCATCGTGCTGGCCACCAACGTGGCCGAGACCTCGCTCACCGTCCCGGGCATCAAATACGTGGTCGACCCGGGCTTCGCCCGCATCTCCCGCTACAGCCACCGCACCAAGGTGCAGCGCCTGCCGATCGAGCCCATCTCGCAGGCCAGCGCCAACCAGCGCAAGGGCCGTTCCGGGCGCACCTCCGACGGCATCTGCGTCCGGCTCTACGAGGAGGACGACTTCCTCACCCGGCCGGAGTTCACCGACCCCGAGATCCTGCGGACGAACCTGGCCTCGGTCATCCTCCAGATGACCTCGATCGGGCTGGGCGACATCGAGGCGTTCCCGTTCGTCGAGCCGCCCGACCGCCGCCAGGTGAAAGACGGCGTCAACCTGCTGCACGAGCTGGGCGCGTTCGACGTCCACGGCAAGCTCACCGGCATCGGGCGCAAGCTGGCGGGCCTGCCGGTCGACCCGCGCCTGGGCCGCATGGTGCTGGAGGCGGAGAAGAACGGCTGCCTGCGCGAGGTCATGGTGATCGCCGCCGCGCTGTCCATCCAGGACCCGCGCGAACGTCCCTCCGACAAGCAGCAGCAGGCCGACGAGAAGCACCGCCGCTTCGCCGACCCCGAGTCCGACTTCCTGGCCTACCTCAACCTGTGGAACTACCTGCGCGACAAGCAGAAAGAGCTGTCCTCCAGCGCGTTCCGGCGGTTGTGCAAGGCCGAGTTCCTCAACTACCTGCGCGTACGCGAGTGGCAGGACATCTACAGCCAGATCCGCCAGACGCTCGGGGCCCAGCCCACCAGCGGGCCCGCCGAGCCCTTCCACGTGCACGCCTCGCTGCTCGTCGGGTTGCTGTCGCACATCGGCGTGAAAGACGTCATGGAGAAGCGCGGGGCCGACGGGCGGCGGCCGATCCAGGAATACCTCGGCGCCCGCAACGCCCGCTTCGCGATCTTCCCCGGCTCGGCGCTGGCCAAGAAGCAGCCGCAGTGGGTCATGTCGGCCGAGCTCGTCGAGACCTCGCGCCTGTGGGCCCGGGTCAACGCCAAGATCGAGCCCGACTGGGTCGAGCCCGTGGCCCAGCACCTGGTCAAGCGCACCTACTCCGAGCCCCACTGGGAGAAGAACCAGGGCGCGGTGATCGCCCTGGAGAAGGTCACCCTCTACGGCGTGCCGCTCGTGGTCGGCCGCAAGGTCAACTACGGCCGCGTCGACCCCGAGCTGTCGCGCGAGCTGTTCATCAGGCACGCGCTGGTCGAGGGCGACTGGGACACCCACCACCGCTTCCTGAAGGACAACCGGCGGCTGCTCGAAGAGGTCGAGGAGCTGGAAAATCGCGCCCGCCGCCGTGACATCCTGGTCGACGACGAGGCCCTCTACGACTTCTACGACCACCGGGTCCCGGCCGACGTGGTCTCGGCCCGCCACTTCGACTCGTGGTGGAAGAAGGCCAGGCAGGAGCAGCCGGAGCTGCTCACGTTCTCGCCGGAGATGCTGGTCAACGAGGGCGCCGACGTCAGCGCCCGCGACTACCCCGACAACTGGAAGCAACTCGGTCAGCGCATGAAGCTGACCTACCAGTTCGAGCCGGGGGCCGACGCCGACGGCGTCACGGTCCACGTGCCGCTCCAGGTGCTCAACCAGGTCAGCTCCGACGGCTTCGACTGGCAGATCCCGGGGCTGCGCGAAGAGCTGATCACCGCGTTGATCCGGTCGTTGCCGAAAAACCTGCGGCGCAACTTCGTGCCCGCCCCCAACTACGCCACGCAGGTGCTGGCCGGGGTCCGCCAGGGCGGCGAGCCGCTGCTGGAGGCCGTGGAGCGCGAGCTGCTGCGGCTGACCGGCGTACGCGTGCCGCGCGAGTCCTGGCAGCTCGACCAGGTGCCCGACCACCTGCGGATCACGTACCGGGTGATCGACGAGCGGCACCGTACGGTGGCCGAGGACAAAGACCTCGACGCGCTCAAACGCCGCCTGGCGCCGCGCCTGCGGCAGACGCTCTCGCAGGCGGGCGACGACCTGGAGCAGACCGGCCTGCACACGTGGAGCTTCGGCGCCCTGCCCAAGGTGTTCGAGCAGGGCCGGATGAAGGGCTACCCGGCGCTGGTGGACGCGGGCGACTCGGTCTCGATCAAGATCTTCGAGACGGAGGCCGAGCAGCGCCGCTCCCACTGGCCCGGCGTCCGCCGCCTGCTCCTGCTCAACGTCACCAACCCGGCCAAGTCGCTGCTCGGCGGCCTGTCCAACCAGGCCAAGCTGGCCCTGTCACGCAGCCCGCACGGCGGGGCGGTGGCGCTGTTCGACGACGTGGTCAACGCGGCGGTCGACAAGCTGATGCTCGACGTCGGGGGCCCGGCCTGGGAGCCGGTCGCCTTCGACCGCCTCTACCAGCACGTGCGCGCCGAGCTGTACGAGACGGCGCGCGAGGTGCTGGCCAAGGTGGAGCAGATCCTGAGCGTCTGGCACGAGGTCGGCGTCCGCCTCGACGCGCTGCGGGCGAGCGCGGCCACCGACGACGTACGCGACCAGCTCGGCAGGCTCGTCCACGCGGGCTTCGTGACGGCCACCGGCCACCGGCGGCTGCCCGACCTCCTGCGCTACCTGCGGGCGATCGAGCGCCGCCTCACCAAGCTCCCGGAGGAGCCCTGGCGCGACCAGGAGTGGACGGACCGGGTGCACAAGGTCGAGGACGACTACCACGACGTGCTGCAACGCCTGCGTCCCGCGCGCCGGGGCGACCCGGACGTCGTGGAGATCCGGTGGATGATCGAGGAGCTGCGGGTGAGCTTCTTCGCCCAGACCCTCGGCACGCCGACCCCCGTGTCGGAGAAGCGCATCGCGAAGGCCCTGGAGAAGCTCACCCCATGAACGCGCGCGTCGGTGGTCAGGCGGGCACGCGGGACACGTCCCGGTCGTAGAAGCGGTGGCCCGCCACGGCCTCCGCGAACGACCCCGCGATGTCGTCGCCCACGATCACCCCCACGTCGTTGGGCAGCCGGGCCGCCTCCACCAGTTGGCGGCCCGACCCCACGGCGCCCACGGCCTTGCCGTGCTTGAAGGACTCCAGGACGAAGAACAGCGCCCGCGACTCCCCGGCCAGCGCCGCGCCGTCCGCGGCCACCACGGCGTCGTAGGTGACCGAGCTGACGGCGCTGAGCTGCCGGTCTACCGGGACGCCCCCGACCTCGCCCTCGTGCGGTGCGACGATCTCGCAGATCGCCCCCTGCCCCTCCAGGGCCTGGCGGAAGGAGGAGACGGCGGCGGCGTCCGTGCCGTCGGCCATGAGAACGGCGATCTTGCGGGTGGCCACGCTGCGCGGCTGGCCGGTCATGCTGAGCGCAGGTGAGGCGTTCGTGTGCACCTCGCCCGTGGCCGGCGCGGGCAGGCCGAGGCCCCGCGCCACCTGGGCGCCCAGGTCCGGGTGGATCTTGCTCAGGTGCACGAGCACGCCCTCCTTGACGTGCTTGCGCGCCACGTGCCCCAGCTCGAACAGGAACGCGGCCACGATGTGCCGCTTCTCCCAGTGGGCCATGCTGTTCCAGAAGAGCGTGGCCTGGCTGTAGTGGTCGCCGAAGCTGGGGCTGCGCATCCGGATCTTGGTGCCCTCCACCTTCTCCTGGTAGTGCCGGTAGCCGTCCATGGCCGCCGGGCAGCCGCCGCTGATGGAGTTCGGGGCGTAGCTGGTGCGCGACTCGTGGATCAGGTGCTGGTGGAAGCCGTCGCGCTGGTCGTTGCGTACGGGGGCGATCGGCCGGTTGACCGGGATCTGCGGGAAGTTGGGCCCGCCCAGGCGCAGGAGCTGGGTGTCGAGGTAGGAGAAGTTCCTGGCCTGCAGCAGCGGGTCGTTGGTGAAGTCGATGCCGGGCACCACGTTCGCCGTGTGGAAGGCGACCTGCTCGGTCTCGGCGAAGAAGTTCTGCGGGTTGCGGTTGAGCGTCATCTTGCCGATGCGCCGCAGCGGCACCTGCTCCTCGGGAATGATCTTCGTGGCGTCGAGCAGGTCGAAGTCGAAGTCGTGCTCGCGCGACTCGGGTACGAGCTGCACGCACAGCTCGTACTCGGGGCAGGCGCCGCGCTCGATGGCCTCCCACAGGTCGCGGCGGTTGTAGTCGGGGTCGTTGCCCTGCACGCGCAGCACCTCGTCCCACACCAGCGAGTACGTCCCCAGCACCGGCCGCCAGTGCCACTTGACGAACGTGCCCTGCCCCGAGGCGTTCACCAGCCGGAACGTGTGCACTCCGAAGCCCTGCATCATCCGGTAGCTGCGCGGGATCGCCCGGTCGGACATGAGCCACATGACCATGTGCAGCGTCTCGGGCTGGAGCTGCACGAAGTCCCAGAACGTGTCGTGCGCCGACTGCGCCTGCGGGATCTCGTTGTGCGGCTCCGGCTTGACGGCGTGCACGAAGTCGGGGAACTTGATCCCGTCCTGGATGAAGAAGACCGGGAAGTTGTTGCCGACGATGTCGAAGTTGCCCTGGGTGGTGTAGAACTTCGTGGCGAAGCCGCGCACGTCGCGTACGGTGTCGGCCGAGCCGCGCGAGCCCGCCACGGTCGAGAACCGTACGAAGGTGGGCGTCTTGACCGAGGTGTCGTTCAGGAAGGCCGCCGAGGTGAGGTCGGCGAGCGGCTCGTACAGCTCGAAGATCCCGTACGCGCCCGCGCCCCGGGCGTGCACCACGCGCTCGGGGATGCGTTCGTGGTCGAAGCGGGTGAGCTTCTCGCGGGCGTGGAAGTCCTCCATGAGGGTGGGCCCGCGCAGGCCCGCCTTGAGGGAGTTGTCGGTGTCGTCGACCCGGATGCCCTGGTCCGTGGTCATCGTGAGGTCGTCGAGAGGCACGCGGTCGGCGTCGAGTTGCCGGTCTTTCGCGTCACGCTCTGGTTGCATGAAAAAATCCCCCTTGCGGATATTTGTCCGGTACTAGTGCCCAGTCAGATGAGACGAAGCAGGGCCGATCGAGCAGGGGGATCGATGATCAGAGCAGTGGTGTTCGACGTCGGGGAGACGTTGATCAGCGAGACGCGCATCTGGACCCGCTGGGCCGAGCGCCTCGGGGTCAGCCCCTTCGTGCTCATGGGGGCGCTGGGCGGGATGGCCGCGCTCGACCGTCCGCACGACGACGCGTTCCGGCTCGTCCGCCCCGGCCTCGACCTCGTGGCGGAGGAGGCCGCCTGGGAGCGGGACGACCCCGGCGGCCTGCGCAACCACTTCGACGCCGACGACCTCTACCCCGACGCGCGCCCGGCCCTGGCCGCCCTGCGCGAGGCCGGATACCAGGTCATCATCGCCGGCAACCAGCCGAGCCGCGCCTACGACGCCCTCGTCGCGATGGAGTTGCCCGCCGACTCCGTGCACACCTCCGAGGGGTGGGGCGTGTCCAAGCCGGAGGCCGGCTTCTTCGCCAAGGTCGCCGCCGTGGCCGGCCGCGAGCCGGCCGAGATCCTCTACGTGGGGGACCGGCTCGACAACGACGTGCTCCCGGCCGCCGCGGCGGGCATGCGGACCGCGCTGCTGCGCCGCGGCCCCTGGGGCTACCTGCATGCCGAGCGCCCCCAGGCACAGGCCGCCGACGCGATCGTCGACGACCTGCACGGGGTGCTGCCGGTGCTCGGCCGCCTCATGTGAGGTTTTCGTCGGGATCGATGCGGACCGCCCGTTCCTCGGCCGACAGGTCGTCGGTGTCGTCAACCCAGTCCTCGCCGATCTCCTCGCTTTCCCGATCCGGTGCGAGCCCCTCGTCGGGCTGCGTGAGGCGATGCTTGGGCCGTGGGCCGCGCAGCCGCTCCGGGGCCTCCCGCCGCAGGCGCTCGTCGAGGGTGTCCCGGTGCTGCGGGTCGTCCTCGACGATCTCATGGCGGAAGCCGAGATCGTCGGTCCACTCTCTGACCTCGATCTCCTGCTCATCGCTCATGCCGTACCGGTTCGGAGGTGTTTCGGTCATATGTGCCCCCTACCCAGGGAACGGGCAGGAATACGGGGACTTGGCCTGCCCTGGGGCCTGCGCCGACGCTTCCTTGCCTGATCGCCGGTTCAGGCACTCAGATCGGGCGATTTCGCGAAGGCCCCAACCGTTCGCCCTCTCTCAGACGTCTTGCCTACATGACGGATTCCGAGGCGTTCGAGGCGTTCGTCGCCGCCTGGTACCCGCGGCTGCTGCGTGCGGCCATCCTCATCAGCGGTGACCGGCACCTGGCCGAGGACGTGCTGCAGGATGCCCTGATCAAGCTGGCGGGCCGCTGGTCGAAGGTGCACACCGACCCTGCCGGCTATGTGCGTACCACCCTGTACAGGGATGTGGCGTCCAAGTGGCGCAGGCAACGGGAGTTCGCCTACGGGGAGCCGCCCGAGCGGGCGGACGACGACGGCTCGCGGGCGTCGGACCTGAAGGTGGTGTTCGCCCGCGCGCTGGCCAGGCTGCCGGTGAAGCAGCGGGCGGTGCTGGTGCTGCGCTTCTACGAGGACCTGCCCGTCGGGGAGGTCGCCGCGATCCTCCGGGTCTCGTCCGGGACCGTGAAGAGCCAGACGCACGCGGCGCTCAGGCGGTTGCGCGAGGTCGCTCCCGAACTGGAAGAGGTGTTGATATGACGGACCAGAGGCTGCGGGAGCTTTTCGACGATCTCGCCGAGACCCTGCCCGAGGGGCCGTCCCGCGCGAGCGAGCTGTGGCGGCAGGGCACGCGGCGTCGGGCCCGCGGCCGATGGACGGCGGCCGCGGTGGCCGCCACGGTCACCGCGCTGGTCGTGGCTGGGGTCGCCCTGTCCCCTGAGCCGGTCGAGCGCGGCATCACCATCTACCCCAGCCTCACCCCCACGCCCGCGATCCCGCCGCCCCCCGCGATGGACACCGCGCCGCCGCCCAGCGGCGAGGCGGGGCTGCCCACGCTGGCGACGGAACTGCCGCAGGAGTGGGCCGGCCTCCCCGTCGTGAGCGCGGTTCCCGGGCCCGTCCTGGCGCTGGCCGAGTTCGGCGACGGGAAGATCTACCTGCTGAAGTCCGGCGGCCGGGTCCCGCTCGACGTGAAGCTGGGCGACTCCGTGGACGCCGGCGGCAACGGCGGGACGCCGCTGAAGCCCAACGCGCTCGCCCCCGACGGGACGATGGCCGCCTTCCCGCAGAAGGACGAGGTGGTGGTCGTCGACCTCGTGATCGGCCAGGTCAGGCGCTATCCGGTGCCGGGGTTCAACGAGGTGGTGCTCTGGCGCGGCGAGCGGCTCCTCGTCGAGCAGGAAGAGGCGAACTACCTGCTCGACCTGGCTACGGGGAAGGTGCGGCGGCAGCCGTACGCGGGCTTCGCGGGTGTCGCGGGCTACCGCGACCTCAGGATCGTCTCGCCCGGCGAAGGCGGCCGTACGGTCCTCCAGGAGGGCGGGTGGGAGGTGGAGCTGGACGTCCGGCGCCTCACCGACGAGGGCGGCATGCCCGTGGGCGTCCTGGGCCGCCACGGATGGCAGCGCGGCGGGCTCGTCGCCCAGTCCGCGTACGCCCACGACGACCTGCCCGCGGTGGCCGCCGACGTGGTCGTCGTGGCCGACGTCGCGACGGGACGGGTGGTCAGGACGCTGCTCCTGCCCTGGGGCAACTCCCCTGACACGAGGTGCGGCAAGCGCGGCTGCGCCGTACGCGGCTGGATCGGTCAGGAGACGGTGATCATCGAGAGCGGGGACAGGCTGCTCGGCTGGAACATCGGCACCGGCGCGCTGTCACGCGTCGCCGACCTGCCCGAGGGGGTGATCGCCTACTCCCTGCGCGGTTGGTGAGCGGCCGGGGCGCGTCCACGCGCTCGGCTCACGGGGTCAGACGAGTTCGAGGGGCTGGTCGCGGCTCACCAGCGCCGCGTAGTGGCCGCCCAGGGCCATCAGCTCGTCGTGGGTGCCGCGTTCGACGATCCGTCCGTGGTCGAGCACGACGATCTGGTCCGCGTCGCGGACGGTGGACAGGCGGTGCGCGATCATGATCGTCGTACGCCCCCGCGCCAGCGCGTCGAGCGCCTCCTGCACGGCCTTCTCCGTCTGCGTGTCGAGTGCGCTGGTGGCCTCGTCGAGGATCAGCACCGGCGGGTCGCGCAGCAGTGTGCGGGCGATGGCCAGGCGCTGCTTCTCGCCCCCGGAGAAGCGGTAGCCGCGCTCGCCCACCACGGTGTCGTAGCCGTCGGGCAGCGAGGCGATGAGGTCGTGCACGCGCGCGGCCCGCGCCGCCGCCTCCAGCTCCTCGTCGGTGGCCGAGGGACGGGCGAAGCGCAGGTTGTCGGCGATCGAGGCGTGGAACAGGTACGTCTCCTGCGACACCACGCCGACCACGTCGCTCAGCGACTCGAAGGTCAGCTCCCGCACGTCCACCCCGTCGATCGTGACCCGGCCGCCGGTGACGTCGTAGAGCCTGGGCGGCAGGTAGCTCAGCGTGGTCTTGCCCGCGCCCGTCTCGCCCACGACGGCCAGGCTGGTGCCCGCCGGCACGGTGAGGTCGACGCCGGTGAGCGTGGGGCCTTCGCCGTACGAGAAGTCGACCTGCTCGAAGCGGACCTCGCCGCGCACGTCACGCAGCACCGCCGGGCCTGGCCGGAGCTCGACGGGCAGGTCGAGGTACTCGAAGATGCGCCCGAACAGCGCCAGCGAGGTCTGCACCTCGACCCCCAGCCGCAGCAGCGAGACCATCGGCCGGAACAGTCCGGCCTGCAACGTCGTGAACGCCACCAGCGTGCCCACCGAGATCGACCCGGTGTGGCCCACGGCCCAGTAGATCATCGCGGGCATCGCGGCCATGACGAGCTGGATGGACGACTGCCGCCAGCGCCCCGCCATGCTGGTACGCACGCCGAGGTCGGCCAGCTCGTCGGAGGCCCGGCCGAAGCGCTCGGTCAGCTCGGCCGAGCGGCCCATCGTACGGCCCAGCAGGATGCCGCTGATCGACAGCGACTCCTGCACCATGGAGGCGATGCCCGCCAGCTTGCGCTGCCGTTCCGACGTGATGCGCTTGCGCTCGGAGCCGACCTTGCGGCTGATCCACACGAACGCCGGCAGCAGCACGATGGAGACCACGGTCAGCCGCCAGTCGAGCGCGAGCATGGCCACGATCGTGGCGATCACGGTGGTGAGGTTGGAGACGATCGAGGCGGCCGTCGAGGTGACGACGGCCTGCATGCCGCCGATGTCGTTGGCGATGCGCGACTGCACCTCGCCCGTCCTGGTGCGGGTGAAGAACGCCAGCGACATGCGCTGCAGGTGCGTGTAGACCGCGATGCGCAGGTCGTGCATCACCCGCTGGCCCACGGTGGTGGAGACGAGCGTCTGCAGCACGTCGAACACGGTCGTCGTGACCGCCACCAGGATCATGCCCAGGGCCAGCAGCGTGAGCAGCCCGGTGTCCCTGGCCGGGATCGCGACGTCCAGCACCTCGCGCAGCAGGAACGGCGAGGCCAGCGACACCAGCGAGGACAGCAGGATGAACGAGGCCACCACGGCCAGGCGGCCGCGGTAGGCGACGAAGAGCTTGATGATCCGCCCGAGGGGCGCTCGTGGTTCCTCCGCCAAGTGGGGCCTCCTTTCAGATGTCCACTCAAACAGAGGTTAACTCATATTTGTTCCGGCTAAACTATCCGGCATGGCAGAAAAGGAGCTCGGCGAGCTCTTGTTCCTGGTCGGCAGGCGGTTGCGGCACGGCTACGCCGACCGGCTGGTGCCGCTCGGGCTCAACCCCGGCCAGGCGCGGGCGCTGCGCGCGCTCGCCGGCGCCGAGCGGCCGATGCGCATGGTGCGGCTGGCCGACGAGCTGCGCATCGTGCCGCGCTCGCTCACGCCGGTCGTGGACGCGCTGGAGGCGGCGGGGCTGGCGCGCAGGGAGGTCGACCCGGCCAACCGCCGCTCGACGCTGGTCGTGATCACCCCGGAGGGCCGGGCGCTGGGCGAGCGGGCCCGCGACGCGCGCAGGCAGGCGGGGGAGGAGCTGTTCGCGGTGCTGACGGAGGAGCAGCGCGAGCGGCTCAGGGACTTGCTGGGGCTGGTGGAGGAGGGGCCGGGGTGACTGTGACGCCGCCTGTACCGCTGTCTGGGCCACCGTCTGTGCCGCTGACGGTGCCGCCGACCACCGTGCCCAGGCAGGGTGGCTGGGCCAGCAGCGCGGCGTACGGGTAACGCCCCCGGGCGTCGTAGACGGCGAAGTCGGCGCGCGCGCCGGGGGTCAGGGCGCCGATCCGTCCCCTGCCCCGGTCCATGCCCAGGGCGCGGGCCCCGCCCAGCGTGGCCGCCTCCACCAGCCGGCGGTCCAGCCCGCGCGGGCGCAGGCCGAG
>NZ_BAAAZP010000232.1:0-59813 GCF_039536965.1 Nonomuraea antimicrobica
CGGCGGCGACCGCGTCGGAGACGGCCTCGCCGCCCGCCCGCGCCAGCCCGCCGTACGTGCCCGCGCCCGCCGCCAGCACCACGTGGTCGGCCGGGCCCACGTCGGCGAGCGCCTTGGACACCGAGTCGAAGTCCTCCACGCGCACCCCGTCGGCCCTGGTCAGCACGCGCGTCTCGGCGCCGCCGGCCTGCCTGGCCAATTCGGTCGGCGTGGACTCGCCGAGCACGACGACCACCTGCCCGGCCAGAGCGCTCCTGTCACCGGCCGGCACCTCGGCGGGCAGGCGGAAGAGCAGCTCGGCGATGTGCAGGTCGGCAGGATGGGTGACCTTGATGTTGCGCTCGCTGCCCCTGACCAGGTGGATCGGCACCTCGGGCAGGTAACGCAGCAGCACGCCGCAGTCGTCGGTGGCCGGCAGGGCGGCGAAGCCCGGGTCGGCCATGGCCCGCTCGTACGCCTCGCGGATCACCGAGAGCCGGAAGCACTGCGGGGTCTGGCTGCGCCGTAGCCGCGAGCGGTCGAGCACCTCGCCGATCGTCTCGCCGTCCGGCCCGGGGACCGCCACCAGCACCGTGTCGGAGCTGGGGATCGCCACGTTGACGGCCTCGTGGGTCTCCAGCGCGCGGACACACTCCGTGATGATCCGGGGCTCCAGGAGTGGTCGTACGGCGTCGTGCAACAGCACGTTGCACTCTTCCGCGCCCAGCGCGCCCAGCGCCCGCCACGTGCTCTCGGTACGGCTCGCGCCACCTTCCACGACCTTGCTGACCTTGCGATATCCGCCGTCGGCCACGATCTCGCGCACCCTGTCGGCGTATCCGGGCGTCATCAGCACCACGATCTCGTCGATCTCGGGCGCGCCCTCGAAAACGGCCAGCGAATGCTCGATGATCGTCTTTCCCGCGACCTCGATGAGCTGCTTGGGCACGCCAAGCCCGACCCGCTGCCCCACGCCGCCCGCGAGGAGCACTCCAACCGACCGCAGCCGTGAATCCATATGTGGCAGCGTAACGGTGCTGTTCCGTGATATCGCGTTGACCTGTCGCTACGCTGTGTCTACGTACCCCCTAGTCCACGCACTCCACCCCGACCGGGAGGAGACCTGCGCTTTGCCCGACTCACTGACCCGCGAAAGCACGACCACGTCGGCCGTGCTGCTCGCCACGACACCCGCGTGCCGGCTGCTCAGCGGTGACGGCACGCTGCTCGATCGGCTCGGCGACCAGCTCGCCGCGCTGCCCGTCCGCGAGATCCAGGTGGTGACGGCCGGTGACGGTCTCGCGGCCGACCTGCGCGGCATCGCCAATATCGCGCGCATCTCCACGGGGGCCGTGGCCGTGCTGCCCGCCGACCTGGTGGCCCACACCGAGGCGCTCGCGCTGCTGCTCGAACATCCCGCCCGCAGCACCGCCGCGCTGGTGTCGCACGACGTGGCCACCGCGCCCATGCGGCCGCCCGTACGCGTCGAAGGCGGGAAGATCGTCGCCGCGGGCAGCTCGTTCCACCTGGTGCCCGAGGCGAACGCCACGTTCAGGGGCGTCTTGCAAGCGGGCGAGGCCGACCTGGCCGCGCTGGCCGACGTCGCGGACGAGCTGGCCGAGCTGGCCGACACGGGCAAGCTCGGCCCCGTCACCCCGGTCGAGGCGGTCGATCTGCTGCTGGTCGGGCTGGTCAGGTCGGGCGTGGGCGTACGCGCCGCCGCGATCGGGCCGCTGCACGCCGACCGGGTCACGGCCCAGAACGCCGCCGACGTCGCCGTCCAGCGGCTCGGGGAGGTCGACGAGGCCAAGGTCAGGCTCGACACCTCCGTCAAGGCCGACGACGGCTTCTTCACCACGTTCTGCGTCTCCACGTGGACGCGCCACCTGATCAAACCCGCCGTGCAGCTCAAGCTCACCCCCAACACGGTCACCGGCGTCTCGTTGGCGCTGGCCCTACTGGCCGCCGTGTGGTTCTCGGCGGGCACCCAGGGCGGGCGGCTGACCGGGGCGGTGCTGCTCTACCTGTCGTTCGCGCTCGACTGTCTCGACGGGCAGCTCGCCCGCTACACCCGTACCTTCTCCCCGCTCGGGGCCTGGGCCGACGGGATCTCCGACCGGCTCAAGGAGTACGCGGTCTTCATCGGGCTGGCGATCGGCTTCGGCGGCACCGGCATCTGGTACCTCGCCGTGGCCGCGATGGTCATGCAGGTCGTCAGGCACGCCGTCGACTACACCTACGCGGGGGCCATGGCCGACGCCGACCGCGTCGGCGCCCAGTGGGGCAGGCCCGCCCGCTCCCTGCTGGAGTCGCACGACGTCCGGCGCGAGGAGGGCGGCGTGCTCAAGCTCGCCAGGCGGCTCGAACGCGACACGATCGCCCGCTGGCTGAAGAAGATCATCGTGTTGCCCGTCGGGGAGCGTACGGCGCTGATCGCCGTCACAGCGGCCGTCTGGGGCGCGCGGGCCACATTCCTGTCGCTGCTGGGCTGGGGCACCGTGGCGGCCGTCTACCAGCTCGCCGGACGGATCGCGAGGTCGGCAAGGTGATATCGGTCCACATGACACCCGTGCCCAGCAGCACCGTCGTGGCCTACCGCGACGACGGGCCGCTCTCGCGCGCCATGGGCCTGCTCGTGTCCGGCCAGCTCCCGCCGCTGCCGCCGGTGATCGCCGGCACGTTCGTCACGGGCGTGCTGCTGCTGATCGGCGTGGCCGGCTCCGACGGGCTGGCCGTGTTCGCGCCCGCCGTGACGCTGCTGCTGGCCGGGCCGGGCAGCTCGCACCCGCACGACGGCCGGCTCGACTGGCTCGTGCCGCCGATCCTGCGGCTCATCGAGTACATCTTCATCGCGTCGGTGGGGTTCGCCCACCAGGTGCACCCGGTGCTGATCCTCCTGCTGCTCGCCGCACTCGGATTTCACCATTACGATCTGGTCTACCGGTTGCGTCAGCGCGTCTATCCGCCGCCCTGGCTGGCCACGCTCGGGCTGGGCTGGGACGGGCGGATGATGGTGGTCTCGCTGGCCGCCCTCTCGGGCTGGCTGACCGGCGGCTATGTGCTCCTCGCCCTCTACCTGTGGGGGCTGTTCGGCTGGGAGAGCCTCACGTGCTGGCTCGCCGCGCCCCGATCCGGGGTCGAGGCGACCGATACGGGAACGCAAGACTAACGCCGGATTACCCGCACGGGGCCCAAAGGCGAATACTCTTTGGGCCAACGGAGTCATGCTCGACTGAGGAGTGCACGTTGCTGGGAATGGTTCTGGCCGCTGGGGCCGGACGACGCCTGCGGCCGTACACCGACACGCTGCCCAAGGCGCTCGTGCCGGTCGACGGCGAAACCACGATCATGGACATCTCGCTGCGTAATTTCGCCGAGGTGGACCTGCGGGAGGTCGTGGTCGTCGTCGGTTACGCGGCGCGGGCCGTACACGAGCGCAAGGAGGCCCTGGAACGGCGGCACGGCGTCAAGCTCACCCTCGTGCACAACGACAAGGCCGAGGAGTGGAACAACGCCTACTCCCTGTGGTGCGCCCGCGACTACTTCTCCCAGGGCGTGCTGCTGGTCAACGGTGACACCGTGCACCCCGTGTCGATCGAGAAGACGCTGCTGGCGGCCCCAGAGACGAGTGACGTCCTGCTGGCCGTCGACGACGTGAAAAAGCTGGCCGACGAGGAGATGAAGGTCACTCTCGCGCCGGAGGGGTCGCTGCGCCGCATCACCAAGCTGATGGATCCGGCCGAGGCGTACGGCGAGTACATCGGCGCCACCCTCATCCGTCCCGGCGCGGCCGAGCGGCTGGCCGACGCGCTCAGGACCACGTTCGAGCGCGACCCGCAGCTCTACTACGAGGACGGTTACCAGGAGATGGTCGATCGCGGCGAGGTGATCCACGCCGCCCCCATCGGCGAGGTCGACTGGGTCGAGGTGGACAACCACGACGACCTCGCCAAGGCTCGCGCCATAGCCGTTCACTACTGAGGGGGCGCGCATGCCGCTTCTCGCGAGGATGCTGCCGGCGCCCCTGACCATGGACGTCAGGCGCGGCGCGGTCGCAGAGCTCGGCGCCCTGCTGGCCGACAGCCGCGTGGCGACCTCCGGCCGGGTCGCCGTCGCGGTCGGCCCCGGCCAGGGCGACCACATCGAGACCCTCATCGCCCCCACGCTGGGCGAGGCGGAGGTGTTCCGGGTGGCCGACGGATCGGTCGACGCGGCCGTCTCGCTCGGCGCCGACCTGCGCAAGGGCGCCTACGAGGTCGTGGTGGGCGTCGGCGGCGGCAAGACGATCGACGCGACGAAATACGCCGCCTCGCTCGCCGGGATCCCGATGGTCGCCGTGGCCACCAACCTCTCCCACGACGGCATCTGCTCGCCCACCGCCTCCCTCGTCTACGAGGGCGGCAAGGGCACGTTCGGGGTGCCGATGCCGCTGGCCATCCTGGTCGACCTCGACTTCGTGCACAACGCGCCGCAGTCGCTGGTCAGGGCGGGCGTGGGCGACGTGGTGAGCAACCTGTCGGCCATCGAGGACTGGCAGCTCGGCAACCTCGAACGCGGCGAGCCCATCGACGGGCTGGCCTGCTCGATGTCGCGTACGGCCGCCGAGGCGCTCATCGGGCGCACCGACTCCATCGAGTCCGACGCGTTCCTCACCGTGCTGGCCGAGTCGCTCATCCTGTCCGGGATGTCCATGGTCGTCGCGGGCTCGTCGCGGCCCGCGAGTGGTGGAGATCATGAGATCCTTCATGCCGTGGATCAGCTCTTTCCCGGCACCTCCAACCACGGTGAGCTCGCCGGCATCGGTGCCGCCTTCTGCTTCTTCCTCAGGGAGGACGACGCCCGCGTCAAGCAGGTCGTCGGTTGCCTGCGCCGGCACGAGCTGCCCGTGGTCCCCGGCGACATCGGGCTGAGCGCCGAGGAGTTCACCGAGGTCGTCGCGCTGGCCCCGGCCACCCGTCCCGGCCGTTACACGATCCTTGAGCACCTGCGCATGTCCGACTCCGAGATCCGCGATCGGGTGGGTGACTATGTCCGGGCCTTCGGTAGCTGACTTCCGGCGGGTGGCCCAGCCTCCAGGCCACCTCGACCGCAGGAACGGCGAGCACTGGGCGGGCGTGCTCTACATGCGCCGGTTGTCGATCTACGTCACCTGGCTGCTGGCCAAGACCCCCGTCACGCCCAACCAGCTCACCTGGATCATGACGGTGGCGGGGGTGGCGGCCGGGTTCGTGCTGGCCCTGCCGGGGCTGTGGGCGGCCGTGCTGGCCGCCCTGCTCATCCAGGTCTACCTGCTGCTCGACTGCTCCGACGGCGAGCTGGCCCGCTGGACGGGCAAGACCTCGTCGGCCGGCGTCTACCTCGACCGGGTCGGCGCGTACTTCGCCGAGGCCGCGGTGCTGGCCGGGCTCGGCTGGCGCGCCTCGGCGGTGCTGCCCGACTGGTACACCGTGCTCGGCTTCGCCGGGGCGCTCGGCGCCATCCTCATCAAGGCGGAGAGCGACCTGGTGGAGGTGGCCCGCGCCAAGGGCGGGCTGGGGGCCGCGACCGAGGCGGCGGCGGTGCAGTTCCGCTCGGGGCTGCTGGGGCTGGGCCGGCGGGTGCTGGCGGCGACGAGGTTCCACCGGATCGTGCAGCCGATCGAGCTGTCGCTGCTGGCGCTCGCGACCGCGGTGATCGACGTGGTCACCGGCGACATGACGGCCACGCGGGTGCTGGTGGTGGCCTGTGCGATCGCCGCCGGGGTGCAGACCGTCCTGCACCTGATCAGCATCATGGCGTCGAGACGGCTCGCCTGATCCCATGGCGGAACCACAAGGGCACCCGGCCCGTCGTATTGATCGGACGCCCGCTGTTCGGTGGGGGTTCACCGCCCATTCCGATACGCTTAGCCTCAGCATCCAGCAGACCATGCAACCAGCAGACTCGGTGATCATGAAAGTATGCTCCGCCCGTGCTCTTCAACGCGTCAGGACGATGATTCGTTGAAGATCTCGTGCGTCATCCTCACCATGGGCAACCGGGTCGCGGAGCTGAACCGGGCGGTCGAGTCCGCGCTCAACCAGATCGACGGCGACGTCGAGGTGGTGATCGTGGGCAACGGTGCCGACGTGCCCGAGGTGTCGGCGACGCCACCCGTGGGGTCGGCCGCGGTCGTGAAGTCGATCCGGCTCGACCGCAACACGGGCATTCCCGCCGGCCGAAACCGGGGCGTGGAGGAGTGCTCGGGAGACGTCGTGCTGTTCCTCGACGACGACGGCTGGTACGCCGACCAGAAGCTCGTCTCCCACGTGCGCGACCGCTTCGCCACCGAGCCCGATCTGGCCGTGATCTCCTTCCGGGTGATGGACCCCGACGGCGGCATCGGCCAGCGCCGCCACGTGCCGCGCCTGCGCGCGGGCGACCCGCAACGCTCGTCCCCGGTGACCACGTTCCTCGGCGGCGCCTCGGCGATCAGGCGCTCGGCCTTCCTCCAGGTGGGCGGCCTGCCCGAGCGGTTCTTCTACGCCCACGAGGAGACCGACCTGGCCTGGCGGCTGCTCGGCGAGGGCTACCGCATCGAATACGACGCCGAGACGGTGATGTACCACCCGCAGGTGCCGCCGACCAGGCACACCGAGTTCTACCGGCTCAACGCCCGCAACCGGGTGTGGCTGGCCCGCCGCAACCTGCCGTGGCCGCTGGCGGCCCTCTACCTCACCAACTGGGTCGTGCTCACGCTGATCCGCGAGCGCCGTTCCGGGGGCGCGCTCAAGGCGTGGTTCACCGGCTTCTTCGAGGGGCTGCGCAGCCCGGCGGGTGAGCGCCGTCCGATGGCCTGGCGCACCGCGTGGCGCATGGTCAAGCTCGGCCGCCCGCCCATCGTCTGAGAGCCGCCCTCCCGCTGCGGGTCACGTCTCGCGTGCCGCCCCGAGGCTCATCGCGGCGTGCGTGGCCGTCATGCTGAACATCGCCCGCCTGGGCAGCCCCAGCTCGCTCAGCTCCTTGGCGATGGGATGGTTGCCCAGGCGGATCAGCGCGCCGCTGGGACGCACCTTGGCCCCCCGGGTGCGTACGGACCAGGGCACCCGCCGCGTCACCCCGTCGCGGTGCGTGTAGACGGCGAGCGGCGCCATGGCCGTCACACCCGGCACGGGCAGACCGGGCTTGATCAGCAGGTCCAGCACGAGCCGGCCGTCCTTGCGCAGCACACACCTCTTGTACGGCGAGGACAGCCGCAGCTCGATGTCGGCCAGCTCCTTGGGAAACCCCCACAGCGTGCGCCCGGCCTCCAGTGTGAACCCCTGGTCCACCGGCAGCCAGTGCACGAAGATCCCGGACCGCCAGAGATCCCTCGGCCCCATGGAGCCGGAGAAGCCGGGCGGGCACACCAGGAAGGCCATGCCGAACTCGTGGTAGGCGTCGAGGTCACCGTCGCGGTAGTCAGCGAACAGCAGCACGCACGCGGCCTTGCCGGGCAGGATCTCGGCCACGTCGAGGCCGGAGTACGCGATCACCGCCCGGGCGGCGTCGGCACGCACCGGGTAGACGGCGGTGCACACCTCGGCGTCCCGCACCCGTACGGGCAGGCCCACCGGCCGGCCCTGGATGAGTTGCGATGCCATGGTCCCAGTACATCAATCCGCTCGCCGCGTGGCCATTCCCACCCCGGTGGTGTTGGCGCTCTCTAGACCGCCAGCGCGTGCGCGGTCACCCCGGCCCACGTCTCGGCACGGGCCACGAAGGCCGCGGCGTGGTCGGGCCAGTGGTGGCGCAGGCGGGCCTCCGCGTGCCCCTGTGCGCCCAGCCGCGCCCGCCGTACCGGGTCCTCCTTCAGCTCCAGTACGGCGTTCAGCACCGCGTCCACCTCCAGCGGCACCACCATCCCGCACCCGGTCTCCTCGACCAGCGAGGCGCCCTGCGGGGTCGTGATCACCGGCAGGCCCCGGCCCATGTAGTCCATGATCTTCGTGGGCAGCGTGCGCACCGTGGCGTCGGCCAGCGACAGCCCGGCCAGCGCGCCCTCGGCCATGCGCAGGGCGTGCCGGTTGGGGACGTACCCGAACCAGTCGAGCAGGCCCACCCGCTGCGCGTCCCGCAGCAGGGGGCGTACGTCGCGGGCGGCGGCCCCGATCAGGTCCAGCCGGACGCCGTGCGGGACCAGCCGCTCGGCCAGCCCGATCAGCTCCGTCACGCCGCGTTCGGCCGACAGGCGGCCGATGTGCACGACCCTGGTGTCGCCGGGAGGAGGCGGGCTGGGCGCGACCAGGGTCGCTTCGGGAACCACGGCGGACGTGATCACCTGGTGGCGGCGCTGGGCCCGGGCGAGTCGCCTGGGGGCGATGTGCTCGCGGAGGTCCCAGACGACCGGAGGGCGCCGGTAGGGCAGCGCCTGCAGCATCCGGTGGTCGTGGACGATCAGCAGGTCGGCCCCCCTCAGGCCGCGTCTGAGGGCGCCGCGCGCCCGGCCGTACGAGGCCAGGTGGGCGACGTCCACCGCGGTGAGTCCCATGGCGGGGGTCACGTTGAAATGGGTGAATGGCGCGACGTAGGTCACCTCGTGGCCCGCGTCGAGCAGCGCCCGGATCTGCCGGTGCATGATCCGGGCGTCCTCGGGATGATGGACGGTCGTGGCGACACATGCGCGCATGTGTCGATGCTCCGCGCTTACCAGGTCAAAGGCGTTAATGCGGGTCGAACGGCTGCTTAACTTCGGGAAGGGCGGCGATAGAGCCAGGTCAAGCGAGGCTCAAGAACCCACTTGAAGACCGTCCGGGTCGCCGGCAGGCACAGGATGATGGCCAGCGCGAAGCAGCTCGAACTGATCGCCAGCACGCCCAGCGGCCCGTACAGCCACGGGAACTCCAGCCAGCCCATCTCCTTGGCGATCAGCACGGGGATGCCGTGGAGCAGGTAGCAGTAGAGCGTGCGGGTGCCGAGGTCGGTGAACCACGTCTCGCGCCTGGGCACCAGCGCCAGCACGGCGAAGCACATGGCCAGCGCGCACACGAGCAGGCCGACGCGCAGGCCGAGGCCCATGTACCAGGACAGGTCGAGGTCCTGGAAGCTGTTCTTGTAGTAGAAGGGGCCGAGCGGCGCCTTGGGCGCGATGAAGATGGCCACCGCCGCCGCGCCGGCGAGCGTGAGCACCGAGACGATCTTGATCCAGCGCCGGTTGAGCCGCTCGAAGTGCTCGGGCTGGAGCACCAGGCCGAGCACGAAGAACGGCAGCAGGCCGAAGAAGCGGTCCATGCTGAAGTCACCCGAGATCTGGGAGAACCCGGCGAAGAGGTAGATCGCGATCGCCACCGGCACGGGATATTTCATCCGCTTCCACACCGGCGTGGACAACCGCCAGAACAGCAGCGCCAGCAGGTACCAGTTGAGCCAGGCCGGATCGATGATCGTCAGGCTCCACTTCTGGCCCAGCGCGAAGCGCAGCGCGGCGTAGCCGACCTCGACGATCACATAGGGGACGAGGAACGTGTCGACCAGCTTGTTGGTCTTCGCGTTGGAGTTCCAGAAGTTTCTGGACAGGTAGCCGCTGATCACCACGAACAGCGGCATGTGGAAGGTGTAGATGAAGATGTAGGCGGCCCTCGCCGAGTCGGCCGCCAGGGTCGGCACCAGCGAGTGGCCGATCGGCACCAGCGCGATCAGGACGAACTTGACGTTGTCGAGGAACGGGTCGCGCCTTCGCCTGGGCTGCTCGGGCTCCGGCTGCTCCTCGGGTTGTTGCTGCCGCTGCTCACCGGCCGCCGGAGCCTGCGCCACGGCCGGCTGGGGCTGGGTGCGGTCGCCGGGGGCGACCCCGTGGGGATCGGCGGCCTCGCTCCAGAACGCCTCTTCCGGCAGCGGCCACCGGGCTCCCGTGTCGGCGGGCCCCCCTTCCTTGGGCCCCGCTTCGTCGGGACGGTGCGGAGTCGTGGCCGGTCGAGAGGATCTGGTGTCAGACACGGGGGAGGTCGCTCGGTTTCAGTCGGGGCCGGGGAACACGACGACAGCGCGTGCGATGAGCCTGTCCGGCCTCGTGTCGCGCTGCGTCGCCGACCCGCAACAGACTATCCCGCCCCCGCGGCCCACACGTTCAGAACACCCGGTTACACAGGGAATTATCAGGTACAGACGTTCTGCTGTTCGGACGCGGTGATCGTCTGTTCGTCGACGCTGTCGGGCAGCTTGGTGACCTTGACCGAGTCGAAGTCCTCCCCGACCACGAGCTGGATCACCGAGGCGTCCTTCGTCGCGGCACCCGTCGTGGCGGGGGCGGTGGCCGTCGCCGCGGTGTACTGCTGCGCGTTGGTGGCCGGCACCTTGCCCGCCGCGGGTTGCGGCTTCGGCAGCACCGAACCGGCCAGCGTGTCGGCGTGGTCGGGGGCCGTCGCGGCCGTCTTGCCGTAGTGGATCTCGCTCTTGGCCAGGCTCGCGCCGCCCGCGGCCGTGTAGTTGCCCAGGCCGACGACGTTGAAGCCCTGCTTGGCCAGCTCGTCGGCGACCTCGCGGGCCTTGCCGAAGGTCTTGGTGCCGTTGAGCACCTGGACCTTCACCTGCTCCGGCTTGACGGTGACCTTGGGCTTGGCGCTCGTGCTGGCGCTGGCGCTCGGCTCGGGGGTGGTCACCTCGGTGTCGGTCTTGATCGAGGTGAACAGCTCGTTGGCGTCCGGCTGCTTCCAGACCACGCGGTTGGCGTCCGCGGGGTCGGGCCCCCACGGCACCGTCGTGAACTTGACGCCGCCCGCGGTCATCTCCTTGGCGCTCGTCGCGATCTGGATGAGCTGCTCGGTGTCGTTGGCCAGCTCGGGGTCCATGGTGACCGAGCCGGCCGCGGCGGCGATGAAGTCTCTGAGCCGGCCCACGTCGGTGAGCAGCTCGCTGCTCGTGGCCTTGGCGACGACCTTGCTGAGGAAGATCTGCTGGCGCTTGATGCGCTGGATGTCACTGCCGTCGCCGTATTTGCGCAGGCGTACGTAGCCGAGCGCCTTCTCGCCGTTGAGCAGGCTCTTGCCGGGCGGCAACACCAGCTTGGAGCTTTTGTCGTTGACGCCCGACTTCAGGCAGATCTCGATGCCGCCGAGCGCGTCGACGATGTTCTTGAAGCCGCTGAAGTCGACCTCGACGAAGTGGTTGACCCGGATGCCGGTGAGGGTCTCGATCGTGGAGATCGTGCAGGCGATGCCGCCGGAGTTGTACGCCGAGTTGATCATGTCACGGCGCGGGGCCATCTCCTGTTTGGTGGCCTCGTTCTTGCACCGGGGGATGTCCACCATCGAGTCGCGCGGGAAGCTGATCAGGCGGGCCTTGTCGCGGTCGGGCGAGATGTGCATGAGGATGATCGTGTCGGTGCGCTTGCCGCCCGCGTCGGCCGTCCGGGCGAGCTCCTGGCCGTACTGCGCGTTGCCGTCGCCCGCGCGGGTGTCGGAGCCGACGAGCAGCACGTTGAGCGCGCCCGTCTCCGGGGGCCGCGGGTTGATGATGTCTTCCTTGACGCTCTTCTCGTTGATGTTGCCGAAGGCGTCGCGGTAGACGGTGTACGCGGTCAGCGCGCCCGCGACCATCACCGTCGTCATGCCGATGCTGACCCAGGCCAGCACGCGCATCTTGGTCTGGCCGCCGTCGGATCCGCCCGTGCGGTGGCCGCGCGGGGGCCGGTCGTCGGGGGGCGGGGGAGGGCCCGCCGCTGCCGCCGCTCTGCGCGCCATCCTGCTGCCGGGCTGGGTGGGGGCCGCCCGATGGCCGTGACCCGAATCGACTACCGGCACGCTCCTGTAGTCACTCATACGCCCCCTAGCCTCACTCCATGCGCCGTCGGCTTGGTCGCTCCGCGCCACGAGACTAGGTCACGTACGGCGTGCCCAAGATCATGATCGCGGGGAACGGCCGTGACCCGGGCGTGACGTTTCCGCGGCAAAGCATACTCAGAGCTGGACATTGTGTGGAATATCATTGCCAAACTCTTTCTCCACGACCGGAACGTCCTCGCATGTCTGGCCTGACGCTCAGGGCCGCCGCCAAACAGGCCAGGGGCACGGCCGGCAACACGTACCGATAGTCGAACTCGGCGGTCGCGGCCGGTGTGACCAGCAGCACCACGGCCACCGACCAGGGCACCAGCCAGGCCGAGGAGGCCGTCGCACGCGCGCCCGCACGCCTGCGGGCCAGCGCCGCCACCGGCGGCACGAGCAGGATCCCCAGGAGCACCGGGCCGGGCAGCCGCGCCACGCCCTGGTAGGCCCGCAGCCATCCGGCATAGGGCTCGACGATCTCCGTGCCGATCGCACCCTGCTCGTAGAGCCTGGCATAGTCGGCGCCCACCCGTGCGGGATTGCGGCCAGGTGGTCCGGGCGGGGTCGCGGGGAACTCGTAGTAGCCGTAGATCTCCGCGTCGGGATAGACCGGCCTGCCCCAGGTGAACGTGCGGCCCAGCTCGGTCAGCACCGACGCGGCGTAGTCGAGCGGCTGACTGATGATCGCCAGCGTCGCGAACCTGGCCGCCAGGTCGTCGGTCTCCTTCGTGAACGTGATCCCCGGCCGCAGCACCAGCGGGGAGTCGGCGGCCCAGACGTACTCCTGGGAGGGCGGGCGCAGGTCGGGCGGGCGCGGGTCGCACAGCTCCCGCAGGTCGGGCGGCGGATTCATCCTGGCGCAGTCGGCGAACGACATCGTGCGGGCGTACAGGAAGACGCCGTTCGCGCCGACGAGGCCGACACGCTGGTAGGTGGCGTAGAACCAGGCGCCGTACGCGAGGATCGGCACCAGCGCGGCGGCCACCAGCACGCCGGTCAGCTTGAGCCGCCCGCGCAGCACGAACCAGGCGGCCAGCACGACGATGAGCGGCTGGCCGACGGTCCTGGTGAGAGTGACGGCTGCCAGCAGCAGGCCGATGGCCGCGACGGTGGCGGGCCGCCGTGTGGCGCACAGGGCCACCGCGGCCACCACCAGGAACATGAACAGCGTGTCCGAGACGAGCAGGTGCTCCAGCTCGACCTGGTACGCGTCCAGCAGCACCGGCACGGTCGCCAGCGTCGCCGCCCACCTGGGGGCCCGGCGGGCGGCCCGGTAGACGAGCACGCCGGTGGCCAGGCCGAGCAGGTGCTGCGCCACCGTGACCGCGCCGAAGGCGTGCAGCGGCTCCAGCAGCTTGAGGAACAGGGAGTAGCCGGCCGGGCGTACCAGGTCGGGGCGGGGTCTGAAGACGGTGACGATGTAGGTGTAGGAGTCGGGGAACCACAGGGCGGGGCGGTAACCCAGCATGGCCAGGGCCCGCAGCAGGGTGCCGAGCGCCAGCACGCCCAGGAACCAGCGATGCCGCCGCACCCACCCGCCCGGCTCCCCGGCCGCCGCCCGGCGCCCAGGAAGCCCGGCGAGCCGGCGGCCCCGGCCCTCCGCAGCGCTGTCCTTGGGAGCCCTGTCGTTGGGAGCCCCGTCCTTGGGAGCGCTGTCGCTGGGAGCGCCGCCTTCAGGGGTGGTGCCCGGCATGGCGGGGCCTCCGGCACGAGCCTCCGACGTCAAGCGCATGTCCTCCCGCTTCTCCGGCCACTTCTCCGGCACGTCGGTACGCTACCCGCGATTTCCACGACCCCGTGCCTTCGTGATCTCCGCCGCTCCTCGGCGCGGCGCCTGGTCGCCACGTTCTCGCGCCGCCGGTCGTGGGCCGGTTGGGGCCGGTTGGGGCGTCGGGTTGGATACGCTCGCTGTGCGATGGAACACGTTCGATCCGGCCGGGTGCTCGCCGCGCTGTCGGTGCTGCCCGCCCTGGCCGTGGCGGGCTGGCTGCTCGCCGGGCTGCCATTGCTGCTGCTCGGCCGGTTCGCCCCCGTGCCCGCCGTGCTGTTCGGCGTGCCCCTGGCCGCAGTGTTGTGCTGGGTGGGCACCCGGAGGCTGGGCGTCGGCACCGCCATGTCCCACCCGCACGGGGGCGACGGGCGCGAGGCGGCGTTCCACGAGCGCGGCGGTTGGCGGGCGTGGTGGCCGGTGGCCGGGGTCGTCGGGGTGGCCGTCGCGTCCGGCGTGAGCAACCTGATCATGCACAGCGAGCAGGTCGCGGTCCGGCGTGACCCGGCCACCTACGCCCAGTACACCGCCTGGATCGCCGCCCACGGCTCCCTGCCCGTCTCCACCGACGTCGAGGCGTTCGGCGGCCCCGATCCCGGGTTGGTCTTCCGAAGCATGGGCTTCTACGACGTGAACGGCTCCGTGGTGCCCCAGTTCATGCCGGGCCCGCCCCTGCTGTTCGCGATCGGTGACTGGCTGGGGGCGCCGTTCGCGGTGCCCGCCGTGCTGGGCGCGCTGGCCGTGCTCACGCTGGCCGGGGTGGTGGCCAGACTGGCCGGGGCGAGGTGGGCGGTGGTGGCGGCGACGGCCCTGGCCGTGAGCCTGCCGATCCTCTACACCTCGCGCACCACGTTCAGCGAGATCCCGTCGCTGATCCTGCTGTTCGGCGGGCTGGCGCTGGCGTACGACGCGCTGGCCCGGCCCCATTGGGGCAGGGGGCTGCTGGCCGGGCTGGTGTTCGGGCTGGCGGTGCTGGTCAGGGTGGACGGGCTGCGGGACGTGCTGCCGGTGCTGGCGTTCGCGGGGCTGCTGATCGCGATGCGGCGCTTCGGCCGGCCGCAGGGCGCGGTGGGGCCCGGGCTGATGGCCGGGCTGGTCGTGGGCGCGGGCATCGGGATGTCGGCGGCGTATGTGCTGGCCCGTCCTTACCTTTCTTATCTGTCCGGCTCTGTGCAGCCGCTGCTGGCCATCTGCGCCGCCGTCCTCGTCCTCACCCTCATCGGTACGGCCGCCGCCCCCGCGCTGGCCCGCGTCCGCCTGCCCGGGTGGGCGCCCGCCGCCGGGGGCACGCTGGTCGTGCTGCTGATGGCGGCCCTGTACGCCCGGCCCTGGTTCCAGACCGTGACCCGCGTCCCGGTCACCTCGGAAGACGTGCGCACGGCCGAGATGATCGAGGGGATCCAGCGCGCCAACGGCCTGCCCCCCGACGGGCAACGCCTCTACTTCGAGGACTCCCTGCACTGGGTCGTCTGGTACGTCGGCGCCCCCGTCGTCGTGCTGGCCACGATCGCCGCCGCCGTGCTCGTCCGCCGCCTGCTGCGTGACGGCAGGTCGTTCGAGTGGCTGCTGCCCCTCGCGGTCGTGGGCTGGACGACGGTCACGACGCTGCTGCGTCCCGAGATCACCCCCGACCATCCGTGGGCCGCCCGCCGCCTGGTGCCGGTCGTGATCCCCGGGTTGATCCTGCTCGCCGCGTACGGGCTGGCCCGGCTGGGAGCCGCGTTCGACCGGCACGGCCCGCGCGTGCGCGGATGGGGGACGGCGGCGGCCGTGCTGCTCGTGCTCGTGCCCCCGGCCGTGACGTCGATCGGCACCGCGTTCACGCCGGTCGAGCGGGGCGAGGCGGCGGCCGTCGAGGCGATGTGCGCCAGGATCCCGCCGGACGCGTCCGTGTTGTTCGTGGAGCGGGTCACCGGCGACCGGTTCACCCAGGTCGTACGCGGCATGTGCGATCGGCCCGCGGCCCGGGTGGCCAGGACGAACTCCGACACCGCCCCCGAGTCCGAGGTGCGGCGGCTGGCCGAGCGGGTGCGCGCGGCCGGCCGGGTGCCCGTCGTGCTGGGGGCCGAGGAGTCGCAGGTCGCCCCCTACGGCCCGGCCTCGCAGGTCATGGCGCTGGTGACCCGCCAGGACGAGCGCTCGCTGACCGAGGCGCCCAACGGCACCTGGTCGCTGCGGATGGACGTGTGGATGGCCGTGGTGTGCGCCGACGCGACCCCGCGCGCGGAATGCGGCAAAATGGTGGTTGAACGGCCCGATTGACCATCGCGTGGAAGACCGAAACGGGAGTCCCCGCTGGCCGGATGTGGACTCGTCGTCCGGCCGGGCAGAGTACCCTCGACCCCCGTGAGCACGCTTGAGACCCCCAAGAGTGGAATTGCCGTGGAAGAAGCGCCGTACGTCACGATCGTCCTGCCCTGCTACAACGAGCAGGATCACGTCATCGACGAGGTGGAGCGCATCACCAAGGCGATGGACTCCAGCGGCTACACGTACGAGCTCCTGGCCGTCGACGACTGCTCCACCGACGCCACCCTGGACAAGCTGCGCGAGGCCGCGCCCCACTACCCCCACCTGCGCATCCGCGCCTTCCACCGCAACGGCGGCTCCGGCACCGTGCGGCGGATCGGCTCACAGGAGGCCAAGGGCGAGATCGTCGTCTGGACCGACGCCGACATGTCCTACCCCAACGAGCGCATCCCCGACCTGGTGCAGATCCTGGAGAAAGACCAGGCCATCGACCAGGTGGTCGGGGCGCGCACCAGCGAGGAGGGCTCGCACAAGCTGCTGCGGGTGCCCGCCAAGTGGGTGATCCGCAAGGTGGCGGAGAAGCTGGCCGGGCAGCGGATCCCCGACCTCAACTCGGGGCTGCGGGCCTTCCGCAAGTCGGTGGCCCGGCCCTACCTGCGGCTGCTGCCCCCCGGGTTCTCGTGCACGACCACGATCACGCTGTCGTTCCTGTCCAACCAGCACGACGTCTACTACCTGCCGATCGAGTACGCCAAGCGGGCCGGCAAGTCGAAGTTCGGCTTCGTCTCCGACGCCTACCGCTACATCCTGCAGGTGCTGCGGATGGTCATGTACTTCAACCCGCTCAAGGTGCTCATGCCGCCCGCGTTGTGGCTGGTGGGCATCGGGTTCGGGAAGGGCGTCTGGGACATGATCGAGAAACCGTTCTACTTCCCGGCCAACACCGTCATGATCTTCCTGTCCGGGCTGCTCATCGGGTCCGTGGCGCTGCTCGCCGACCTGATCGTGCGTTCGCGGGGAGAGTGACGTTGCGGATCGCGATCGTCGGCCCGACCTATCCGTACAAGGGGGGCGGGGCGCAGCACACCACCGAGCTGGCGCACCGCCTGGCGGCCCTGGGCCACGACGTGGTCATCGAGTCGTGGCGGGCGCAATACCCGTCGTTCCTCTACCCGGGGCAGCAGACGATCTCCGCGCCCGAGGGCACGCCCTACCCGCGGACCGAGCGGCGGCTCGACTGGCGGCGGCCCGACGGGTGGGTGGCGGCCGGGCGGCGGCTGCGGTCGGCCGACCTGGTGGTGCTGGCGGTGCTGAGCCCGGTGCAGGTCCCCGCCTACCTGGGGATCCTGCACGGGATCAGGCGAAGGGTCCCCACGGTCGCCCTCTGCCACAACGTGCTGCCGCACGAGCGCAAGCCGTACGACGAGCCGCTGATGAAGGCCCTGCTCAAGCGGGTCGACAGGGTGCTGGTCCACTCCGACCAGCAGGCCGGGCTGGCCCGCGGGCTCACCGGCAGGCCGGTCACCGTGGCCGGGCTGCCGCCGCACCTGCCCTCGACGACGGCCGAGAAGTCCGCAGGGGTGCGCCGCAGGCTGCTGTTCTTCGGGATCGTGCGGCCGTACAAGGGGCTCGACCTGCTGCTGCGGGCGCTGCCCGAGGGCGTCTCGCTGACCGTCGCGGGGGAGTTCTGGGGCGGCCTCGACGAGACGAAGGCGCTGATCGCCGAGCTGGGCCTCGGTGACCGGGTGGAGTTGCGGCCGGGATACGTGGCGGCAGGAGACGTGCCGGCGTTGTTCGCCGCCGCCGACGCCCTCGTGCTGCCCTACCGCAGCGCCACGGCAAGCCAGAATGTCTGGCTCGGGCACGAGCACGGCGTGCCGGTGATCGCCACCCGCGTCGGCGCGCTGGCCGAGCACGTCACCGACGGCGTCGACGGGCTGCTCGTCGAGCCGGGCGACGCCGGGGCGCTGCGGGCGGCGATCGAGCGGTTCTACGCCTCCGGCGAGCCCGAGAGGTTGCGGTCGGGCGTCAAGGCGGTCGACCCCGAGCCGTTCTGGTCGGCGTACGCGGGGGCGCTGCTCGGCGCCTGACGGCCCGCGACGAACGAGATGCCCGCCGCCGCCGCGTCGGCCAGCGTGAACGCCACCCGCGACACGATCGCCACCGCGAGCGCGGTCGGCGTGCCGACGATCGGGGCGAGCACGAGCACCAGCGCGCCCTCCCTGACACCGACCCCGGCCGGCACCACGACGGTCAGGATGCCGGTCGCCCAGGCGAAGGCGTAGGCCCCGGTCGCGATGACGTAGAGGTCGGTGCGGCCGGCGACCAGCCAGATGTGCAGGCCGTACACGAACCAGCCCAGCGCCGTCCACGCCACCGCCACGACCACGGTACGGGCGGGCAGCACGCTCTCCAGCGGCTCTTTGCGGGCGATGCGCAGCGCCAGGTTGAGCCCCCAGGTGAGCACCTTGGGATGCAGGCACACGATGATCACCGGAACGAGCAGCACCAGGTACCACGCCTGCCGCACCGCCTCCAGCGTGCCCAGCGTGGCCGCGGCGATCGAGATCGCCACCCCGAGGTTGATCACCAACCCGAGCGAGATCGTCGCGAACGTGCGCCGCGGCGGGCTGCCGTGGTCGCGGCCGAGGTCCATCATCGCCGCGTACGCCCACACCGCGCCCGGGATGTATTTCCCGAGCTGCCCCACGAACATGATCCGCCCCGCGACCCGCACCGGCACCCGCGTGCCGAGCCCCGCCAGGATCTCCCGCCAGGCCAGCAGCATGAAGAACTGCCCGAGCAGCACCGCGAGCAGGGACCCGAGCAGCGCCCACGGCGACATCCGCGCCACGGCGGTCGTGGTCTCGTGCCAGTTCGCGGCCAGGCCGTAGCCGAGGAAGCCGAGCGCGACGAGGGCGAGGACGATGCGCAGCAGGCGGCGGAGCATTGGCTCAGGGTACGCGTGGCGCGCCCGCTATAGCCAGACGTCCGCGCACGCCGGATCGGCTCCAGCGCCGGGCCTCTGTACCGGGTGCCCGCGCCGAACCGGAGCCCGTTCGACCCCGGATCGGGGCGAAGGCCCGTGCGGAGGTCGGTACGGTGGGGAACCGTGGGGAAACAACGGGTCGCGCAGCTCGAATACTCGGAGTTCCAGTCCGCCATGCTCGACGAGGCGAAGCGCCGGCGGAAGGCGGCGAAGATCATCGCGGTCATCGAGCACTTCCACGGGCCGCTCCACGGGCTGACCGTGGGCGACGTGGGCTGCTCCGCCGGGTTCATCGCCGACGAGCTGGCGCTGGCCGGGGCCGGGCACACGCTGGGCGTCGACATCGACGTGCCGGGGCTGCGCAAGGCGGCCGACCGGTTCGGCGAGCGGGTGACGTTCGTCTGCGGCGACGGCACGGCGCTGCCGTTCCCCGACGGGTCCGTCGACGTGCTGGTGTTCAACCACATCTACGAGCACGTGGTCGACCCCGACGCGGTGGTGGCCGAGATGCACCGGGTGCTGTCCGACGACGGGCTGCTCTACCTCGGGCTCGGCAACCGGCTGGGCGTCATGGAGCCGCACTACAAGCTGCCGTTCCTGTCCTACCTGCCGCCGGCGCTGGCCGACCGCTACGTGCGCGCGTCCGGCCGGGCCGACCACTACTACGAGCGCTTCAGGACGCGGCGCGGACTGCGCAGGATGCTCCGGGCCTTCCACGTGTGGGACTACACGTTCCCGGTGCTGGCCACGCCGGCCAAGTTCGCGGGGGGCGAGCTGTTCCCCGGCGTGCTGGGGAAGGCGGCCACGGCCGTGTTGTCGCGCGTGCCGCGAGCGGTGCTCAGGCTGCTGCTGCCGGTGGTGCCGACGTACCTGTGGGTGGCCACCAAGCGCCCGCGGCGGCCGGTGGGTGTGACGCTGCCGCGGCCGCCCGAGCGGGTCCGCCCGCTGTGACCGCGGACGAGGCCGCCACGGAGCAGGCGGCGCCCCGGCGGTCGATGGGTCGCCGGCTGGTCAGATACGGCTTCCTGGCCGTCGCGCTCGGCTTCGGCGCGTACACGGTGGCCGGGCAGTGGGACGCCGTGGTGGCCGGGTTCTCCAGGCTCACGCCGCTCGCGCTCGCCGGGGCGCTGGTCGCCGTGGTGGCGGCGCTGCTCGGCGCCATGCTCACCTGGCGTACGCTGCTGGCCGACCTGGGCTCGCCGCTGCCGCCGCGTCCGGCCGCCAAGGTGTTCTTCGTGGGCCAGCTCGGGAAATACATCCCTGGCGCGGTCTGGCCCGTGCTCGCCCAGATGGAGATGGGCCGCGACCTCGGCGTGCCGCGTTCCCGCAGCGCGGCGGCGTTCTTCCTGATGATGCCGATCCAGCTCGCCACCGGCCTGCTGGTCACGCTCGGCACGCTCGGCTGGGACCGTTACGGGTGGCTGCTGCTGTTCGTCCCGCTGCTGCTCGTCCTGCTCGAACCCAAGGTGATCAACGGCGTCATCGGCTATGCCCTGCGCCGCCTCGGGCGCGAGCCGCTCGAACGCCCACTCTCCCGGCGCGGCATGCTGACCGCGCTCGGCTGGGCGCTGGCCGGGTGGCTCGCGTACGGCGTGCACCTCTACTTCGTCGCTCCCCAGGGCGGGCTGGTCTTCGCGGTCGGGGCCTTCGCGCTGTCGTGGTGCCTGGGCATCCTGACCTTCGTGGTGCCGGCGGGCGCGGGCGTCAGGGAGGTGGCCATGGTCGCGGTGCTCGCGCCTCACCTCGACCGGGGCTCCGCGATCGCGGTGGCCCTTTCGTCCCGCATTGTCATCATCGTGGGGGATCTGATCTGCGCGGGGTTGGCGGGAATCGCCGCGCGTCGCGACTCAGTGTGATTTGGGCCACGATTTAGGGGAGGCTGGTCATAAGCTGAAGTTTCAGAGGGGGACACCCCGTCCCACGTTGATCTTGAGGGGAGAAGATCTTCGTATGCCTCGAGTGCTCGTCGATGCGGCGGCGGTCCCCGCGGACCGCGGCGCGTTGATCAGGTACGTGGACGGGCTGGTGGCCGCCCTCGATCGGGCCGGTGCCGAGCTGTCCGTGGTCTGCCAGCGAGCCGAAGCCGAACGATACCGGCGACTCGCGCCCTCGGCCCAGGTGATCCCCGGGCCCGTCGCGATCACCAACAGGGCCGCCAGGCTGGCATGGGAGCAGACCGGCCTGCCGTTGCTCGCCCGCCAGGCGGGGGCCGACGTGATCCACGCCCCCTACTACTCGATCCCGCTCAGCTCGGGCCTGCCGACCGTCGTGACGGTGCACGACGCCACCTGGTTCACCGAGCCCGACCAGCAGAGCCCGCGCGCCTCGTTCTTCCGCGCGGCCACGCGCACCGCCGTACGGCACGCCCGGCGCGTGATCGTCCCGTCCAAGGCGACCAGGGACGAGCTGGTACGCGTGCTGTCCGCCGACCCCACCCGCATCGACGTCGCCTACCACGGCGTCGACCTGGCGCAGTTCCACCCGCCGAGCGAGGAGGAGATCCGCCGGGCCGCCATGAGGTGCGGGCTGCACGGCCGGCCCTACGTGGCGTTCCTGGGCGCACTCGACCCCCGCAAAAACGTGCCCAACCTCATCCGCGGCTTCGCCGCCGCGGTCAAGCGGCAGGAGCGGCCGCCCGCGCTGGTCATCGGCGGGGGCGTGCACGACGACGACGTGGACGCCGCCTGCCGGGAGGTCGAGGCCACCGTCAGGGTCATCCGCCCCGGCTATCTCGGCGCGTCCGATCTGCCCGGCTTCCTGGGCGGGGCGCTCGTGGTGGCCTTCCCCTCGCGCGGCGAGGGGTTCGGGCTGCCGGTGCTGGAGGCCATGGCCTGCGGCGCCCCGGTCCTGACGACGCACCGCACCTCGCTGCCCGAGGTGGGCGGCGACGCCGTCGCCTACACTGAGCCCGACGCCGACAGCATCGCCACCGCGCTCGGCCACCTGCTGGCCTCCCCCCAGCGCAGGCGGCAGTTGCAGGAAGCCGGGCTGGCGCGGGCCCGCGAATTCACCTGGGACGCCTCGGCGGAGGCGCACCTCAGCTCCTATCAACGCGCGATCGAATAGTTCGGTAACCTCACGGAGTGATGGAGAGCTCATTGCCAGACCTCGAGGCGATCCTCCTGGTCGGGGGGCAGGGCACGCGCCTGCGTCCGCTGACACTGGGCACGCCCAAGCCACTGCTGCCGACCGCCGGGGTGCCGTTCCTGGCCCACCAACTGGCCCGCGCGCGAGCCTTCGGCGTACGCCGGATCGTGTTCGCGACCTCGTACAAGGCGTCGATGTTCGAGCCCGCCTTCGGCGACGGGGCCGCGTTCGGGCTCTCCCTCCACTACATGACAGAAGAGACGCCGCTGGGCACCGGCGGCGCGATCCGCAACGCCGCCGAGGCGCTCACGGTGGGTCCCGACGACCCGGTGCTGATCCTCAACGGCGACATCCTGTCCGGCCACGACATCGGCGAGCAGATCCACCTGCATCGCGAGCGCGAGGCCGCGGTGACGCTCCACCTGACCGAGGTCGACGACCCCACCCGGTTCGGCTGCGTGCCGACCGATGAGGCGGGGCGGGTGACCGCGTTCCTGGAGAAGACGCCCAACCCGGTGACCAACCGGATCAACGCCGGCTGCTACGTCTTCACCCGGTCGGTGATCGACTCCATCCCGCGCGGCGAGGTCGTCTCGGTCGAGCGCCAGACGTTCCCCGGGCTGATCGAGTCGGGGCGGCTCGTGCTGGGCTACCCCGACCGCACCTACTGGCTCGACGTGGGCACGCCCGCCGCTTTTGTCCAGGGCTCGCGTGACCTGGTGCTGGGCCGGCTGGCCTCGCCCGCGCTGCCCGGCCCGACGGGCGAATACCTGGCGCTCCCCGGGGCCAGGGTCTCGCCCGAGGCGAAGGTGGGGGGCGGCACGGCGGTGGGCGCGCGGGCCGTCGTCGAGCCGGGGGCCACGGTGGTCGGGTCGGTGCTGAGCGACGACTGCGTCGTCGAGGCCGGGTCCACCGTGATCGACTCCGTCGTGGGGCGGGGCGCGCGGGTCTGCGCGGGCACGGTCGTGCGCGACGCGGTGATCGGCGACGCCGCCATCGTGGGCTCGGGCAACGAGCTGCAGAACGGCGTGCGCGTCTGGCCCGGCATCGAGCTGCCCGAGCGGGCCCTGCGTTACTCCAGCGACGTCTGACCGGCCCTGAGGTCGCGGAGCTCTCAAGGCTGAGCCGCCGGTCCCCCCGCGGTCCTGACGAGGGCGGGGGCGCGGCAGACTGTACGCGTGACGGAGCGCAGGTGGGTCCCCGAGTGGCCGCTCGACGTGGGGATGGCGCTGGCCCCCCACAAGCGCGGCAGCGGCGACCCCACCTGGCGCCAGACCGGCGACGGCGCCGTGTGGCGCACCTCCAGGACCCCCGACGGGCCGTGCACGCTCAGGGTGGGCGTCGAGGCCGGAGGCGTGCACGCGCAGGCGTGGGGCCCGGGGGCGGAGTGGGCGCTGGAGACGCTGCCGGCGCTCCTGGGGGCCGGCGACGACCTCACCGGCTTCACCGTCAGGCACGAGGTGCTGGCGCAGGCCGCCCGGCGGCACCCTGGCCTGCGGCTCGGCCGTTCCGGCCGGGTCATGGAGGCGCTCGTCCCGGCCGTGCTGGAGCAGAAGGTCGTCGGCAGGGAGGCGTGGCGGGCCTGGCGCTGGCTGCTCACCCGCTACGGCGAGCCCGCCCCCGGCCCGGCCCCCGAGGGCATGCGGGTCTTCCCCGAGCCCGACGTGTGGCGGCAGATCCCGAGCTGGCACTGGCACCGTGCGGGCGCCGAGGCCGTACGCGCCCGGACGATCGCGGGCGCCGCCTGGCACGCCGCCAAGCTGGAGGCCGCCGCCACCACGCGGGAGCTCGACCGGCTGCTGCGCGCGCTGCCCGGGATCGGGGTGTGGACGTCGGCCGAGGTGCGCCAGCGCGCCTTCGGCGACCCCGACGCGGTCAGCGTCGGTGACTTCCACCTGGCCAAGCTGGTCGGCTACGTCCTGACCGGGGAGAAGACCGACGATCACGGGATGATGCGGCTGCTGGAGCCGTACACCGGGCATCGACACCGTGCCACCGTGCTCGTCTGGCTCACCGGCCTGCGCCCGCCCGCCAGGGGGCCCAGGATGGCGGCCCGCGACTACCGGTCGTTCTGACACTCCGCCCTGGGTGCGTACGGCGAACTCAGCCCGACGTACTGTGCCTCTATGAGTTCTGATTCCGCGCTGCGCCGCGCCCTCGCCCGCGCCAGGGACGGCAAGACCCTCGACGTCACCGAGGCGACCGTGCTGCTGCACGCCCGCGACGGGCATCTTGACACGCTCCTGGAGCACGCGGCCCGCGTACGGGACGCCGGACTGCTGGCCGCCGGCCGCGAGGGGATCATCACCTACAGCCGCAAGGTGTTCATCCCGCTGACCCGGTTGTGCCGGGACCGTTGTGGCTATTGCACGTTCGCGACCGCGCCGCACAAGCTGCCGGCGCCGTTCCTGAGCCCTGACGAGGTGCTGGAGATCGCCAGGCAGGGGGCGGCGATGGGGTGCAAGGAGGCGCTGTTCACACTGGGGGACCGGCCGGAGGACCGCTGGCACCAGGCCAGGGAGTGGCTCGACGCGCACGGCTATGACGACACGTTGTCCTATGTGCGGGCGATGGCGATCCGGGTGCTGGAGGAGACCGGGTTGCTGCCGCACCTCAACCCCGGGGTGCTGAGCTGGCGTGACTTCCAGCGGCTCAAGCCGGTCGCGCCGTCGATGGGGATGATGCTGGAGACGACGTCGCGGCGGTTGTTCGAGGAGAAGGGGCAGGCGCACTACGGCTCGCCGGACAAGGACCCGGCCGTACGGCTGCGCGTGCTGGAGGACGCCGGCCGCACGAACGTGCCGTTCACCACGGGCATTCTCATCGGCATCGGCGAGACCGTCGAGGACCGGGCCGAGTCGATCTTCGCGATCCGGCGGGTGGCCAGGGAGTACGGCGGCGTCCAGGAGGTCATCGTCCAGAACTTCCGCGCCAAGCCCGACACCGCCATGCGCGGCCTGCCGGACGCCGACCTCCAGGAGCTGGCCGCCACGATCGCGGTCGCCCGCCTGGTGCTCGGCCCCCGCGTACGCCTCCAGGCGCCGCCCAACCTGGTGGACGCCGAGTACGAGCTGATGATCCGGGCCGGGATCGACGACTGGGGCGGGGTGTCACCGCTCACGCCCGACCACGTGAACCCGGAGCGGCCGTGGCCGCAGATCGACGAGCTGGCCGCGCGTACGGAGGAGGCCGGGTTCCGGCTGCGCGAGCGGCTGACGATCTACCCGGAGTACGTGCTGGCCGGGGAGCCGTGGCTCGACCCCCGCCTGATTGCCCACGTCGGCGCCCTGGCCGACCCGGTGACCGGGCTGGCCCGCGCGGACGCCGTACCGGAGGGGCGGCCCTGGCAGGAGCCCGACGGCGGGTTCGCCGCGTCCGGGCGGGTGGACCTGCACGTCGAGGTGGACACCAGCGGCCGGACGAACGACCGCCGCGACGACTTCGACCACGTCTACGGCGACTGGGACGCCCTGCGCGAACGCCTCGGCACGGTCGCCGCCGCCACGCCCAGCGACGTGCGCCAGGCCCTGCGCCGGGCCGAGGCCGACCCGGCCGGGCTGACGGAAGCCGAGTCCGTCGCCCTGCTCGGCGCCGAGGGCGAGGCACTCGACGAGCTGGCCGCCATCGCCGACGCCCTGCGCGCGGAGGCGGTGGGCGACGAGGTCACCTACGTGGTCAACCGGAACATCAACTTCACCAACGTCTGCTACACCGGCTGCCGCTTCTGCGCCTTCGCCCAGCGCAGGACCGACGCCGATGCCTACACGCTCAGCCTCGACCAGGTCGCCGACCGGGCCGAGGAGGCGTGGGCGGCGGGCGCGACCGAGGTGTGCATGCAGGGCGGCATCCATCCCGACCTGCCCGGCACCGCGTACTTCGAGATCGCCAGGGCCGTGAAGGCGCGCACGCCCGGCATGCACGTGCACGCGTTCTCCCCGATGGAGGTCATCAACGGCGCCAGCCGCACGAACCTGTCCGTCCGCGACTGGCTGGAGGCCGCCAAGGAGGCGGGCGTGGACTCGCTCCCTGGCACGGCCGCCGAGATCCTCGACGACGACGTGCGCTGGGTGCTGACCAAGGGCAAACTCCCGGCGAAGGAGTGGATCGAGGTCATCACGACGGCCCACCAGGTCGGCCTCCCGACCACCTCGACCATGATGTACGGGCACGTCGACAACCACCTGCACTGGGTCAGGCACATCAAGCTCATCCGCCGGATGCAGGAGGAGAGCGGCGGCTTCTCGGAGTTCGTGCTGCTGCCGTTCGTGCACACCAGCGCCCCCATCTACCTGGCGGGCGTGGCCAGGCCCGGCCCCACCGCCCAGGAGAACCGGGCCGTGCACGCGCTGGCCAGGATCCTGCTGCACGGCGCGATCGCGAACATCCAGTGCTCGTGGGTCAAGCTCCGCGACGACCTGTGCCGCCAGGTGCTCCAGGGCGGGGTGAACGACCTCGGCGGCACGCTCATGGAGGAGACGATCAGCCGGATGGCCGGGTCGGAGAACGGCTCCTACAAGACCATCAGCGAGCTGCGCGAGATGGTCGAGGTCACCGGGCGGCCGGTCAGGCAGCGCACCACCGAGTACGGCGTCCCCAGCGAGGAGCGGCTGGCGGCCTCGGCGGCCAGCGACGGCGTCTGCCAGAGCGTCAGGAGGGTCCTGCCGCTGGTCTAGCTGCAACATGTTCTAGCAAGACTTGCGCCCGCTATGGGAGGCACTGGGAGAATCGTCACTCCCCTGGGAGAGAGGTTCACCGTGCGGCTGGGTCGACACCGCTCTGCGCTGTCCCCCGAGCAGCGACGCAGGAAGGCGCTCCGGCGCGGCATGCTGGCGGGCCTGACGGCCGTGGCCATCGTCGCGGCCGGCCTGGTCGTGGTCTTCGGCGGCGGCGGCCTGTTGTGCACCACGCGAGAGCCTGTTCTGGTCAACGTGGCCGCCGCGGTCGACGTGGCCCCGGCCGTCATGGAGGCGGCGGGCCGGTTCAACGAGAGCGACACGGCCGTGGGCGGCCGGTGCGTGCTGGTCCAGGTGACCGAGCAGCCGCCGGCCACGGTCCTGCGCACGCTGATCGGCGACCGGGCCGGCGTGCTGCGCGAGCGGCCCGACGGGTGGATCGCCGACTCCTCGGCCTGGATCAGGCTGGCCCGCCAGCAGGGCGCGAGCGCGCTGCCCGCGGGGGAGAGCGTGGTGGCCACCTCGCCGCTGGTGTTCGCGACCCGGTCGTCGCTGGCCCAGCGCTTCTCGGTGGGCAGGACCGAGATGAACTGGCGCATGGTCTTCCCCTCGACCGTGCGCGGGCGGCTGACGCCCAACTCCGACGAGCCCGACGTCGTACGCGTGCCCGATCCGTCGCTGGCCGGGGCGGGCATCGCGACCATGGCCGCCGCCCGGGACGTGGTCGGCGCCGGGCCCGAGGCCGACAAGGCGCTGACCGCGTTCGTCCGGTGGGCGCAGGCCGGTTCTGCGCCCGACTACCGCAGCATGCTGGCGGCCGTGGACGACCGTACGTTCTGGCAGCGTCCGGTGGTGATCGTGCCCGAGCAGTCGGTGTGGCAGCACAACCTGCGGCCCTCCGCCGACCCGGTCGTGGCCCTGCACCCGCGCGAGGGCACGATCAACCTCGACTACCCGTACGTCGTCACCGCCGCCGACCCGTCGGTCGCCGAGGCGTCCACCGCCTTCGCCAACTGGCTGACGGGCCCCCAGGCGCAGGAGATCGTACGGCGGGCCGGGTTCAGGTCGGGCGACGGCTCCCAGGGGCCGCTCTCGCCGGGCCCGCAGCTCCCCTCCGCGCCGCCGAAGACCAGGACGTCGGTGTCGCCCCAGGACATCGACGAGGCACTGCGCGCCTGGAGCCGGCTGGCGCCGCCCACCAACCTCCTCGTGCTGACCGACACCTCCAAGCACATGGCCGCCCCGCTGAACGGCAGGACCAGGGCGAACGTGGCGCTGGACGCGGCCAGGACGGGGCTGCGGCTCTTCCCCGACTCCACGCACATGGGGATGTGGGAGTTCGCGGACGGGCTCGGCGGCAGCCGGGGCCACCGCGAGCTGGTCGGCCTAGGCCCGATCACCGAACCGGAGACCGGCCAGGTCATCCGCAGGAGCCGGCTGGACGAGCTGACCAGCACGATCACCGCCCATCCCAAGCGGGACAGCTCCCTTTACGACGCGATCCTCGGCGGCTTCCGCGAGGTCACCGAGGAGTACCGCGCGGAGATGAACAACGCGCTCCTGGTGATCACGGCGGGGCGGGACGACGGGAAGGGTACGGACCTGGCGGGTCTCCTCGACGGGCTGCGGCGGGAGTGGGACCCGGACAAACCCGTGCAGATCATCGTCATCGCCTTCGGGAAGGACGTGGACCGGGCCAGCCTGTCGCAGGTCACCGCCGCAACCAACGGCTCACTGCACGAGGCCCAGGAGCCCGGGGAGATCATCGACGTGTTCCTGACGGCCCTGGCGCGGCGGCTGTGCCATCCGACGTGCAAGCCCACGACGTGAGGGGACGCCGGGCGGCGTCCCCTCGACGCGTTGGACCGTTCGGGCGGCGCTAGACGCGCTGCCAGAGCGCCGGGACGTTCGGCGGCTCCCAGCCGGAGATCGAGGTGTGCGACTGGAGGCACCGGTACGAGGCGCCGTTGTAGGTGACGGTGTTGCCGGGGCTGTACGCCGCACCGGTCTGCCAGGTGCCCGAAGGCGTGGTCGGGGTCGGCGTCGGGGTCGGCGTCGGCGTGGGCGTCGGGGCCGGGTTGCCGCCACCGCCGCCGAAGTTCAGGTCGACACACGAGTAGAAGGCGTTGGCCGTGTCGGAGATGTTCCAGATGGCCAGGACCTTCTGCCGGCCCGAGAAGCCGGAGAAGTTGACCGTGTGCTGCACGGTCGCCGGGGGCTGCTGGCCGTTGCCGTTGAACACGGCCACCCGCGTGTTGCCGATGTAGTACTCGTAGTTGAGCGTGGCGTGCCTGGCCGTGAACACCCAGTTGAAGGTGACGGTGCTGCCCACCGAGGCCACGGGCCACGGCTTGCTCTCGTCGCTGAGCTGCGCGAACTGCCCGAGGTTGGCATGGCAGTTACGCAGCCCCTTCGGGCCTTCCACGCTCTGCGGCTCGTAGATGATGTTGCCGCAGTTGGGGACCTTGCCCTGCGCGCAGTTGGCCTGGCGGCTGGGCGGTGAGTTGATGTAGCCGTGCGCGAACGCCGGCGTGGTGTTGAACACCGTGGTGGCGACCGCGATCACCACCACGGCCAGTAACGTGAGCGTCCTTCTCATGAAAGTGGCTCCTTTACACGGGGGGTTGGTTCAAATGTAAAGGAAACTTTCCTAACGGTAAACCGCTGGTTGACCGTAGTTGGAACCCCAGTCAGCGCGTGACGATGAAATCCCCGGGGTCGCGCGGAGCCCGGTCGCGCGGCGGCGCGGCGGCATGGCCGACGGCCACGCAGCCCATCGGGTCCCACGAATCGGGCAGGTCGAGCACCTCGCGCACCACCGGACGGCAGAACATCGTGGACGACACCCACGCCGAGCCGAGCCCCTCGACGGCGAGCTGGATGAGGAAGTTCTCCACCCCGGCGCCGGTGGCCACGACGAACATCTCCCGCTCCGACGCGTTGCGCCGATCGTCGCGGTAGGTGTGCGAGCCCTCCATCACCAGGCACGGCACGACCAGGTAGGGCGCGTTGCGCAGCACGTCGCCGCGCCTGACCCGCTTGGTGATCGACTGCTCGGTGAACCCGTCGCCGCGCAGGTCGGCGATCCACGCCTCGCGCATGGCGTCGAGCAGCTTGACCCTGGTCTCCGGTGACTCCAGCAACACGAACCGCCACGGCGTCGTGTGGTGCGGCGCGGGCGCCGCGATGCCCGCCGCGACCGCCCTGCGGACCGCCTCGGGATCGACGGGCCGGTCGGCGAACTCCCTGATCGTACGGCGGGCGAACACCACGTCACGCGACCCGTAACGGAACAGGTCGTCGTCGGCCACCCGCACCAGTGGCCGCACCCCGGGCCCGTCGTCGCCGGTCACCAGGTGGGACAGCCCGCGCACGATCGCCACGGGGACGCCGTCGAGCTTGCCCTTGACCAGCTCGGCCGCGCTCGCGATCTCGTCGGCCAGCGCGGTGACCGTGGCGTTGAGCTGGTTGCCGTAGGAGTCGGAGACGCCGCGGAAGTCGTCGAGAGGGCGTACGCCGGCCACCCCGATGGCCACGTCGGTGAGCCCGTTGCGCCAGGGCCGCCCGAACGTGTCGGACACGATCACCCCGACCCGCCGGCCGGCCAGCCCCGCCCTGATGCGCCGGGCCGAGGCGTCGGGGTCTTCGGGGAGGAGCAGCACGGTGCCGGGCTCGGTGTTGGAGGCGTCGACCCCGGCGGCGGCCATGACGAAGCCGTGCCGGGTCTGGGCGATCACGGTGTCGCCGCGCCTGGCGACCACGCGCTCGGTCTCCGCCGCGATCGCCTCGGTGCGGTCGGGCGCGTGGCGGGTCCGGCCCTCGGCCTTGCTCACGATCTTGGAGGTGACCACGACGATGTCGCCGTCGCGCAGATCCGCGCCGGACAGCAACGCCGCCACGTCGTCACCCGCCCGCACCTCGCCGATGCCGGTCACGGCGATCACCTCGACGCGCTGAGCGGAGGCGACCGGGTGAGAGCCGGGCTGCGGGGAGCCCGTCTGGGGGGAGCGGGTCTGAGGGGAGCCGGGCTGCGGGGAGCGGGTCTGCGGGGAGCCGGGCTGAGACGGAGGGGCGTCAGGCGCGGCGGGTTGCGGGGAGCCGGGCTCAGGGGAAGTGGGCGCGGGGGAGTCGGTGGTCATCGGGCCAGCTCCTGGGCCAGGTCGAGCGCGGTGCGGGCGATGTCGGCCGCGGCCTCGGCATCGTGCATGAGGATCGGCCGGGCCACCACGCGTACGCCGTCGAGGGCGACGCCGGAGTCTTCCTCGGCCACCAGCCAGCCGTCGATCAGCTCGGGCCCGTACAGGTCGAGCACGGCCTGCGCGGTCGTCTCCACCCCGATGGCCGTCAGGCAGGCGTCGGCCATGCCCCTGACCGGGGCGCCGCCGATGATCGGCGAGACGCCCACGACGGTCTTGGGCAGCAGGGCCTCGCGGATGCCGGGAACCTGGAGGATCGTCCCGATGCTCACCACCGGGTTGGACGGCGGCAGGACGACCACGTCGGCCTGCTCGATGGCCTCCAGCACGCCCGGCGCGGGCTTGGCGGTGTCGACCCCGATCAGCGCGAACGACTGCGCGGGCACCGACGCGCGCAGGCGCACCCACCACTCCTGGAAGTGGATCGCCCGCTTGCCGTGCTCGTCCTCGATCACGACGTGGGTCTCGCAGCGGTCGTCGGTCATCGGCAGCAGCCGCACGCCCGGCTGCCAGCGCGTGCAGAGCGCCTGGGTGATCTGCGAGAGCGGATAGCCCGCCTCCAGCATCTGCGAGCGCACGATGTGGGTGGCGAAGTCGCGGTCGCCCAGGCCGAACCACTGCGGCTCGACGCCGTACGCGGCCAGCTCCTCCTTGACGACGTGGGTCTCCTTGGCCCGGCCCCAGCCCTGCTCCTCGTCGATGCCGTTGCCCAGGGTGTACATCACGGTGTCGAGGTCGGGGCAGACCCGCAGGCCGAACAGGGTGATGTCGTCACCGGTGTTGCCGATGACGGTGATCGAGGCTTGCGGTGCGGTGGCCCGCAGTCCGCGCAGGAACCGGGCGCCCCCGATGCCCCCGGCGAGTGACACGATGTGCATGCGGCCCAGTCTTTCACCGGGCTCTGACAATCCCATCCCTGGCTCGGGTTTCCGACATTTGTCTGCGCGGTACGTCCAGGTATTTGGGCATTTGATATGGAAGTGGTTCCTGGGACTCCCGGCGGCTGGGTCAGTCATGTGGCAAACTCCCTTCGGGCCAAAGGGTCCGATGGGGGTAGTTGTGAGCAAACTTGACGTCGCCCGGCTGAAGGAGCCGGCCGCCTGGATCATGGTCGTCACCGGGTTGATGACCGTGGTGCTGGCGGTCGGTCGCATCCTGATCGGCTCGTCCATGTCGTCGTCCTTCGCGGAGCGCGCGATGAACGGCTTCTGGAGCGTGACGAGCCCGGTCGTGACGGCGCTGCTGCTCGGCTCGGTGCTGCTGGTCACCCAGGTGGGCCGGCCGTCGCCCAAGGCCAAGCCGATCACGTACGGCGCGGCGGCTGGCCTGCTGCTCGCCACGGTGTTCGGCCTGCTGGCGCTGCTGGCCGGCCTGTTCGCGGGAGCCGGTGCCCGTGGCACGATCGAGTATCTGCTCCTCGGGGTGCCCACCCTCGCCCTGACCGCCGTCGCCCTGGTCTATCTGCTCCCGCAGGTGCTGCCGGAACGCCCGGCCGCCCAGGTGTACCACGGCCAGTTCGGCCCGCAGCCCGGCTTCTTCGGCAACCAGCCCCAGCAGGCGTACGACCAGCCGCAGGCGGGCCCCGGCTACGGGCAGCCCGACCAGCCCCAGCCCGGCTACGGGCAGCCCGGCTTCGCCCAGCAGCCCCCGGCGGCCCAGCAGCCCGGCTACGGCGGCCCCCACGACCAGCAGCCCGGCTATGGCGGTCTCCACGACCAGCAGCCCGCCGCGCACGCCCAGCAGTCGCCCTCCGGCCAGCAGCCGGGTTACGGCCAGCAGCCCCCGGCGGCCCAGCCCGGCTTCGGCGGTCCTCACGACCAGCAGCAGCCCGCCGCGTACGCCCAGGAGCCCCAGTCCGGCCAGCAGCCGGGCTACGGCCAGCAGCCCCCGTCCACCCCCAGCTACGCCCAGCAGCCCCACTCCACGCCCGGCTACGCCCAGCAGCCTCTGTCCGGGCAGCAGCCCGGCCACCTCCAGCAGCTCCCGTCGAGCCCCGGCTACGGTCAGCAGCCCCCGTCCACCCCCGGCTACGGTCAGCAGCCCCCGTCCACCCCCGGCTACGGTCAGCAGCCCCCGTCCACCCCCGGCTACGCCCAGCAGCCCCACTCCACGCCCGGCTACGGCCAGCAGGCGCCCGGCTTCGGCGGTCAGGCCGGGCAGCCCGACGCCCAGGCGGCGGCTTACACCCCGCCCGCGCCGGAGGCGTATCCGCCGATCAGGGGAGCGCTCCCGGCCGCTCCCTCCGACCAGCGCCAGCCGGAACAGCAGGACTCCCAGGCCGCCTACGCCCCTCAGAGCTTCGGCCAGCAGGCATACGCCCCGGCCGACACCGCCCCCTCGGCTCCTTCCGCCCCTCCGGTCCAGGAGTACTCCACCCCGCCGGTCGGCGAGTACACCCCGGCCCCGTACGTCGCGGCGGACAGTCAGCCGGACGTCTTCGGCGAGCCCAGCCCTAACCCGTACGCGCCGCCCGCGAACGACCAGCCCAACCCGTACGCCCCGGCCGGGGAGCAGCAGGGCAATCCGTACGCGCCCCCGGCCGACCCGGCCTACCCTCCGGCCGACACCAGCCCGAACGTCCAGTACCCGCAGAGCGAGCAGCCCTCGTTCGGGCAGCAGCAGCCGTACTTCGGGCAGAGCGCGTTCGACCAGTCGCAGCAGGGCGGGCAGCCGTTCACCGGCTACTCGGGTCACGAGTACACCGCCCCGCCCACGTACCAGGAGGCCTCGTCCCAGGAGCCGGCGTACCGCGAGCCCGCCTACCAGGACTCCGCGTACCAGGAGCCCGACCTGCCCGTGGACCCGCGCTCCCAGCAGCTCATGGACGCCTACCAGCAGGCGGAGACGTACCAGTCGAACGTCGGCACCCAGCCCGAGCTGCGCGTCCCCGACTACGCGGGCCAGCAGACGGGCCAGCCGGGCAGGCAGTACGACGACCCCTTCGGCCACCCGCAGCACTCCGCCCAGCAGCACCCGCAGCCGCCGCAGCACCCGGGCCCTCAGCAGCCGGGCCCGCAGCAGTACCCCGCCCCTCAGCACGGCGCCCCTCAGCACAGCAGTGGGTACGAGCCCCAGCAGGGCCAGTACCAGCCCACCCACCAGGCCGCGCCGGGCTGGCCCGACGTGCAGGGCGATTCGACGATGCGGCTCGACCCCACGCAGTACGGGGGAGGGAGCGGCTTCGGCGGCGACCAGCGCCGTCCCGGAGACGACCCGATCGACCCGACCGCCATATACACCCCCAATGAGCCACGCAGGTAACGGACCGGCAATGAACGGCTAGAGAGAAGGTGGGCCACGGGCGGCTGTCTATCCCGCCCTGGTACGGTTCCGACCGCTGAGAGCGTTGAACGAGCCAGGCCGATGCCATGCGCGTAGGGCGTTCGGCCGGGTGCGAACATCACATGCCGAGCACACCGGGGCGAGATCTGGTCTTTCCCCGGATACCTGCATGCCGCTTGACGCCACGTACAGCACGCGCGTGTAATTACAACCATGTTGTTACGCCTTCCCGTGGGTGGGTACTAAGGAAGGCGTCCATGGGGGGCTCCATTGCGGGCGGGCGGCAGGGAGGTGTGCAGTGACCGATCCGGTCATCGCACAGGATCAGCTTGACGCTGAAGAACTCGGCTGGCAGGAGCGTGCGTTGTGCGCGCAGACGGATCCGGAGGCGTTCTTCCCGGAGAAGGGCGGCTCCACCCGAGAGGCCAAGAAGGTCTGCCGATCGTGCGAGGTCCGTGCGGAGTGCCTGGAATACGCACTCGAGCACGATGAGCGCTTCGGCATCTGGGGTGGGCTGTCCGAGCGGGAGCGCAGACGGATCAAGCGCCAGGCCGTATAGGTATAAGGGGGGAAGGGGTCACGCGGGGAGCCGTGTGACCCTTTTCGCATCCCCCGACCGGCCTGCCTGCGGACGGCGCTCCCCGCTCTGACCGCCGCCTCCAACGGGCGCCGCCTCTGCGAGACGCCGCCCGGGCCGTCCCGGGCTGAGCCCGGCGGGCTCCCCTCCTGCCCGCCGGGGCGCTCTGCTTCCCGTTATTCGACGATCTCGAGCCCGTTGCCGTCCGGGTCCCGGAGGGCGAACATCGGCGGCACGCCCTCCCACCGCAGCAACTCGCCCACGTCGACCCCGCGCTCGGTCAGCTCCTCGTGCAGCGCCGCCGCGTCCGGCACGGTGAGCCGGATCCCCGTCTCGGCCCCGGCCGTCGCGCCCGGGGCCGTCGGCACGAGGGCGATCGTGGTCGCGGCCCCCGACGGCGCCACCTCGATCCACCTCCCGCCGAGCTGCTCGACCGGGGCGTCCAGACGCTTGTCCAGACCGAGGACGCCGACATAGAACGCCACGGCGCGGTCCTGGTCGGTGACCGGCACGCCGACGGTCCTGATGCCGGTGATCGCGGTGTTCGCTCGCTCGCCCACCTCGGGCCTCCTGTCCATCTGCTCAATCCAGTTGGACACGTGGGCACCGCGAAACTCATCGCCGCCCCGGCGCCGAGAACGGGTCAACCGGTGATGGGGGCGACCGGTGACGGGGGATCAGCGGTCGTCGTAGCCCGGGTCGACGGTCTCCGGGGCCAGGCCCAGCAGCGTGGCCACCTGCTCCACCACGGTGTCGTGGACCATCGCCCCCAAGGTGTCGCGGTCTCTGGCCCGCGCCTCCAGCGGGCGGCGGTAGACGACGATCGAGGCCGGTGACTGGCCGGTGGCGGCGTCGGCGCGGCCGAAGGGGATCGGCTCGGAGTTGAGCCGCGGGCCGTCACCCAGCTCGCTCAGCGGCGGCACGTCCTCCACCGCGAACTCCACCGCCGAGAGCTGCCTCTCCCAGCGGGGCCTGAGCCGGTCGACGGCGTCGAGCACCAGGTCGTCGAAGCGTTCGCTGCGGGACTTGGCCATGGGGATGTGGGAGGGGGCGAGCGGGCCGCGGAGGCCGCGACCGTGGCGATCGCGCCGTCTGGGACCGCGCTTCTGAGTCACGTCAGCAAGTGTACGGGGCCGCCGCCGTCATCCCAGGGATCGGCATCGGCACGCAGGTCGGGAGGGGGATCGGCAGGGCCGTGGTCGCGGAGCGGCACCGGGACGGAAGGCGATGGGTTTGGGAAGAGATGTGGGGGTTTCGAAGGGAAGGTTGGCCGAGTGGTTGCGAAAAGCGGTGAAGATCATGGTTCGGTGCGGGATTGGGCTGGTGGGGCGCCGGGGAGAGCCGGGGTGGGAGATGCGGCAGAGGCCGGTGTGAGAGATGCGGGGGAAGGGACGGAGACTTTGGGGCATGTGGGTGGAAAGGCTGCGACAGGTGTCCGAATTGTGGCGACACGCTCGTTAAGAGCGCTCAGGTAGTGGCGTCTCGCACTCTTACCAGATACGGTCCCTCCGTGAGCCCCGTCCGCCGCTGTTCCCGCACCGCCTGCAGCCAGCCTGCCGTCTTCACGCTCACGTACGTATACGCCGACTCGACCGCTGTTCTCGGCCCCCTGGCGACGTACGCGGAGCCACACTGCTATGACCTGTGCGCCGAACACGCCGAGCGACTGACCGCCCCCCGCGGCTGGGAGGTGGTGCGACTGCCGACGGACGGCGCGTCCCCCAGTTCCGACGACCTAGAGGCGCTGGCCAACGCGGTGCGGGAGGCCGCGCGGCCCAGCCCGTCCGGTGGCGGCGAGCCGGTCGGCCAAGGCGTCGAGGTCGGCCGTCGCGGGCACCTGCGCGTTCTGAGATCGGCCCAGCAGCACCGCGACCGGTAGGCTCGTCCTGTCAGGCGGAAACGACCTAGGGCGGAGCTGGAGAGTGGGCGATCTCGCCAAGATCTTCAAAGCGTACGACGTTCGCGGCGTGGTTCCCGACGAGCTCGACGAGCCGACCGCCGAGGCGGTGGGGGCGGCCTTCGTCGAGGTGACCGGGGCCGAGTCGGTCGTGGTGGCGCATGACATGCGCGAGTCGTCCCCGCCGCTGGCCGAGGCGTTCATTCGCGGGGCCCGTTCGCGCCGTGCCGACGTCGTGCACGCCGGGCTGGGCTCGACCGACCTGCTCTACTACGCCAGCGGCAGCCTGGGGCTGCCCGGGGTGATGTTCACCGCCAGCCACAATCCCGCCCGCTACAACGGCATGAAGATGTGCAGGTCCGGTGCGGTGCCGATCGGCGGCGACACGGGGCTGACGGAGATCCGCGACAGGGCGGCCGAGCTGGTCGGGGCCACGACAGGGAACGCTGCCCAGTCGGGCGGTTCGCTGATCGAGAAAGACCTCCTTCCGGACTACGCCGACCACCTGCGCTCCCTGGTCGACCTGAGCGCGATCCGGCCGCTGAAGGTGGTCGTCGACGCGGGCAACGGCATGGGCGGGCACACAGTTCCCGCGGTGTTCGGCGGGCTGCCGATCGACCTCGTCCCCCTCTACTTCGAGCTCGACGGGAGCTTCCCCAACCACGAGGCCAACCCCCTGGAGCCACAGAACCTGGTCGACCTGCAGCGGGCGGTCACCGAGAGCGGCGCCGACCTCGGGCTGGCCTTCGACGGCGACGCCGACCGGTGCTGGGTGATCGACGAGCGCGGCGAGTCGGTCTCGCCGTCCTCGGTCACGGCGCTGGTGGCGGTGCGCGAGCTGGCCAAACACCCCGGGGCGACGGTCATCCACAACCTGATCACGTCCATGGCCGTGCCGGAGATCGTGCGCGAGCACGGTGGCGTACCGGTGCGCACGCGGGTGGGGCACTCGTTCATCAAGGCCGAGATGGCGCGCACCGGGGCCGTCTTCGGTGGCGAGCACTCCGCCCACTACTACTTCAGAGACTTCTGGTTCGCCGACTCGGGGATGCTGGCCGCCATGCACGTGCTGGCCGCCCTGGGAGAGCAGGACCGGCCGCTGTCGGAGGTCGTCGGGGGCTACTCGCGCTACCACTGCTCCGGAGAGATCAACAGTGCGGTGTCCGACCAGGCGGAGGCGCTGCGGCGGGTGCGGGAGGCGTTCGCGGGGCGCGGGGAGTTCGAGGAGCTCGACGGGCTGACCGTGAGCGGGTCCGGCTGGTGGTTCAACCTGCGGGCCTCCAACACCGAGCCGCTGCTCAGGCTGAACGCCGAGGCGGCCGACGAAGGCAAGATGACGGCGATCACCGACGAGGTTCTCGCCATCGTGGGAAAGGTGTCAGAGTGAAGATCGACGACTGGCTGCTGGAGATCCTGGCCTGCCCGGCGTGCAAGGCGCCGCTGCGGGCCGAGAGCGAGTCCGACGAGCTGGCATGCACCGGCTGCGGGCTGATCTACCCGGTCAGGGATGACATTCCGGTCCTGCTCGTCGACGAGGCCAGGAAGCCGTGACCTGGGAGCCGGAGCGGCTCGACGACCAGCGTCACCTCAGCGAGGCCGATCCTGGCGGCATGCTCCCGGCCGTGGCCGCCTCCGCGGCTCACATACGCACCGGCTACCGCAACGCCGTCGAGGCGCGCGTCGACCGCCTGGCCGGCAGCCGCCCGCGGGCCATCGTGGTCGCGGGCATGGGCGGCGCCGGCATCGCCGGTGACATCCTGGCGGCCGTGGTCGGCAACGGCTCCCCGCTGCCGATCGTGACCGTGCGCTCCTACCTGCTCCCCGGCTGGGTGGGGGCCACCGACCTGGTCATCGCCGTCTCCGGCTCGGGCGCCACCGAGGAGACGCTCGCCCTGGCGACGCAGGCCGTGCGGCGCGGCTGCACGCTGCTCGGCGTGGGTGCCCCCGACTCCCCGTTGGAGGCCGTCGCCGTCCAGGCGTCGGCGATGTACGTGCCGGTGCCGGTCACCGGCCAGTCCAGGGCCAACCTGTGGCTGCTGAGCGTGCCCCCGATCGTGGCCGCCGCCGCGCTGCGGCTGGTGCAGGCCGACGCCGACCTGTTCGAACGGGTGGCCAAGTCCCTGGAGGACATCGCCCACCGGTGCCGGCCGTCGAGTGAGTCGTTCATCAATCCCGGCAAGTCGCTCGCGATGGACCTGGCCGAGACCGTACCGATGATCTGGGGGTCGTCGCCGGTGGCGGCCGTGGCCGCGCACCGGCTGGCCTCCCAGCTCAACGCGAACGCGAAATACCCCGCGATCCACGGCGAGCTGCCCGAGGCCGGGCACCACCAGGTGGCGGCGCTCGACGGGCCGCTGGCCGAGCGCGACATCTTCGCCGACACCGCCGGGCGCACGCTCAGGCTCGTCGTCCTGCGCGACGTCGAGGAGCACCCCCAGGTGACGCGGCGGCGTGAGGCGTCGCTCCGGCTGGCGGGCGAGCGCGACGTGCCCGTCACCGAGCTGGCGGCCGAGGGCGTGCATCCGCTGGAGCGGATGGCCTCTCTCATCGGGCTCGGCGACTTCGCCAGCACCTATCTGGCGCTGGGATACGACATCGATCCGACCCCTGTGTCAGCGATCACTGAGGTGAAGGCCAGAATTTCGCAATAGGATCCCGTGTCGGGTCTTTGTAGTGGTCTTTATGAGTGGAGAAGATCGGTGAGCGCGAGCGGCGGAACCAAAGCAATCATCGCGGCCTTGACCGCGAACCTGGCGATCGCCGTGGCCAAGTTCGTGGCCGCGTTCTTCACCGGCTCGTCCTCGATGCTGGCGGAGGGCATCCACTCCGTCGCCGACTCGGGCAACCAGGTGCTGCTGCTGGTGGGCGGCAAGCGCGCGGCCAGGGCCAGCACCAGGGAGCATCCGTTCGGCTATGGTCGCGAGCGCTACTTCTACGCCTTCGTGGTGGCGGTGGTGCTGTTCACGATCGGTGCGGCGTTCTCGCTTTACGAGGGCATCCACAAGATCTCCGACCCGCACAAGGTGGAGTCGCCGATCTGGGCGTTCGCGGTGCTGATCTTCGCGATCATCGCCGAGTCGTTCTCGTTCCGTACGGCGATTCAGGAGTCGAACCACGTACGCGGGAAGCAGTCGTGGATCGCGTTCATCCGGCGGTCGAAGTCGCCCGAGCTGCCCGTCATCCTGCTGGAGGACCTCGGGGCCCTGCTCGGTCTGATCTTCGCGCTGTTCGGCGTGACGATGGCGGTGGTCACCGGCGACGGCGTCTGGGACGGCGTCGGCACCCTGATGATCGGTGTGCTGCTGGCGGTGATCGCGATCGTGCTGGCCATCGAGACGAAGTCGCTGCTCGTCGGCGAGGGTGCCTCGCCGGAGATGGAGGACCAGATCCGGGCCGCCCTTGAGAACGCGCCCGAGGTGACGCGGGTCATCCACATGCGGACGCTGCACCTGGGGCCGGAGGAGCTGCTGGTCGCGGCGAAGATCGCGGTCGAGCACGACGAAACGGCGGCCGATGTGGCCCACGGGATCAACGAGGCCGAGCGGCGCATCCGGGAGGCGGTGCCGATCGCGCGGGTGATCTACCTCGAACCCGACCTCGACCGGCTCAGGAGCGCACCGGCCTCCACCTGACGCCCTCTGCACCAGGCCCGCACCCCGGCGGTTTCCCACCGTCCGGGGTGCCGTCCTTTTGGGGGAAGCGGGGGGTGGCGCTTGCGGGGAGGGTTTCCGCCGTCCGGGGTGCCGTCCTTTTCGGGGAAGTGAGGGGTGGCGCTTGTGGGGAGGGTTTCCCGCCGTCCGGGGTGCCGCCCTTTCAGGGGAAGTGAGGGGCGGCGGCCTTCCGTAGTGCCGTCCTTGGAGGGAGAGGATCAGGGGCGGGGGCGGCGTGGTGTGGCCTGGGGGGTGGGGTTGGGGCGGAGGAGGCGCAGGGCCTTCTCCTTCTCGAAGTCGAGGGCTCGGCGGGGCACCTGGATGCGGCCGATCCGGACCCCGAGGTCGCGTACGGCCGACGCCACCGCGGGCTCGCTGAGTATGCGCAGCGCGAACGCCAGCTCCGCCGGTGACACGTCGAACCGTTTCTCCAGCTCCACGCCCTGAGCCACCGCGGCCAGCTCCTCGGGCCCGAAGCGCCGGTGCGCCCCCTGCTCCCGAACCGGCGGCAACAGGCCGAGCGCTTCCCGGTATCGGAGCATTCGCGGGGACATGCCGAGCCGCTTGGCCGCTTCCGTGATCCGCATTCTTACATTCTTACGTCAGTTTCCCCGTTCGCGTGATGCGTCCCCGTACGAGCCCCGCCTAGACTCGTCCGCGACAACCATCCGTGACGCGAGGGGAAACCCGATGGACTTCAAGGTCGCAGACCTTTCACTTGCCGACTTCGGCCGCAAGGAGATCCGGCTCGCCGAGCACGAGATGCCCGGTCTCATGGCAATCCGCAAGGAATACGCGGCCTCCCAGCCCCTTCGCGGCGCGAAGATCATGGGCTCCCTGCACATGACGATCCAGACCGCCGTCCTCATCGAGACGCTGGTGGCCCTCGGCGCCGAAGTACGCTGGGTGAGCTGCAACATCTTCTCCACCCAGGACCACGCCGCCGCCGCGGCGGTCGTCGGCCCCGACGGCACGGTCGAAGACCCGCGCGGCGTGCCGGTGTTCGCCTGGAAGGGCGAGACGCTGGAGGAATACTGGTGGTGCACCGAGCAGGCGCTCACCTGGCCCGACGGCACCGCCCCCAACATGATCCTCGACGACGGCGGCGACGCCACGCTCCTCGTCCACAAGGGCGCCGAGTACGAGAAGGCCGGCGCCGTGCCCCCGGCCACCGCCGACGACCCGGAGGAGTGGCACGTCATCGTCGACCTGCTCACCCGCACGGTCGGCGCCGACCAGAAGTGGACCAAGATCGCCGAGAGCGTCAAGGGCGTCACCGAGGAGACCACCACCGGTGTGCACCGCCTCTACGAGATGCACAAGAACGGCCAGCTCTTCTTCCCGGCGATCAACGTCAACGACTCGGTCACCAAGTCGAAGTTCGACAACAAGTACGGCTGCCGCCACTCCGTCATCGACGGCCTCAACCGCGCCACCGACGTGCTGATCGGCGGCAAGGTGGCCGTGGTCTGCGGTTACGGCGACGTCGGCAAGGGCTGCGCCGACGCGCTGCGCGGCCAGGGCGCCCGCGTGATCGTCACCGAGATCGACCCGATCTGCGCCCTCCAGGCGGCCATGGACGGCTTCCAGGTGACCACGCTCGACGAGGTCGTCGGCATCGCCGACATCTTCGTCACCGCCACCGGCAACTTCAACATCATCACCGCCGACCACATGGCGCGGATGAAGCACCAGGCGATCGTGTCCAACATCGGCCACTTCGACAACGAGATCGACATGGCCGGCCTGGCCAAGCTGCCCGGGGTCGCCAAGCGCAACATCAAGCCGCAGGTCGACGAGTGGGTGTTCGCCGACGGGCACTCGATCATCGTGCTGGCCGAGGGCCGCCTGATGAACCTGGGCTGCGCGACGGGCCACCCCAGCTTCGTCATGTCCAACTCGTTCACCAACCAGGTGATCGCGCAGATCGAGCTGTTCACCAAGACCGCCGAATACCCGATCGGCGTCTACACGCTGCCCAAGCACCTGGACGAGAAGGTCGCCCGCCTGCACCTCGACGCCCTGGGCGTCAAGCTCACCGAGCTGACCAAGGAGCAGGCAGGCTACATCGGCGTCCACGTCGAGGGCCCGTACAAGTCGGACCACTACCGCTACTAGATCGTTCTGGCGGCTCCGGGGGCGGGCACCCGCCTCCCGGGGCCCTTGCCCGGTGCTCTTCGGTGAAGGCTGGCGATGGACCTCAGTGAAAGCGGCGAACGGCAGATCTCCTGGGCCGCCCGTGCGATGCCCGTCCTGACGGCGATCGGCGAGCGGTTCGCGCTCGAACGGCCGCTCGACGGGCTGAGGATCGCGGCCTGCCTGCACGTCACCGCCGAGACGGCCGTGCTCATGGGCGCGCTGAAGGCGGGCGGCGCGGAGATCGCCCTGGCCGCCTCCAACCCCCTGTCCACGCAGGACGACGTGGCGCAGGCGCTGCGCGCGTACGGGATCGGGGTGCACGCGCGGGCCGGGGTCGACCGGGCCACCTACTACCGGCACATCCACCAGGCGCTCGACGTCGAGCCCGACCTCGTGCTGGACGACGGCTGCGACCTCGTCAACATCCTGCACACCGAGCGGGTCGACCTGCTCGAACAGGTGAGCGGCGGGTGCGAGGAGACCACGACCGGCATCATCAGGCTGCGCCAGATGGCGGCCGAGAACGCGCTGCGCTTCCCGGTCGTGGCCGTGAACGACACGCGGACCAAGCGCATGTTCGACAACCGGTACGGCACCGGCCAGTCCACGCTCGACGGCATCATGCGGGCCACCAACACCCTGCTGGCCGGGCGTACGGTGGTGGTGGCGGGGTTCGGGTTCTGCGGGCGGGGCGTGGCCGAGCGGGCCAAGGGCTTCGGGGCCCGGGTGATCGTGACCGAGATCGACGCCGTCAAGGCGCTCGACGCCACCCTGCAAGGCTACGAGGTGCGCCCGATGGCGCAGGCCGCGCTGCTCGGCGACCTGTTCGTCACCGTGACGGGCAACCGCGACGTGATCAGGGCCGAGCACCTTTCGGTCATGAAGGATGGCGCGATCCTGGCCAACGCGGGGCACTTCGACGTGGAGATCGACGTACGGGCGCTGGACGAGCTGGCCCACGAGGTGCACCGGGGCGTGAGGCCGAGCACCGACGAGTACGTCCTGCCCGACGGCCGGCGGCTCCTGCTGCTCGCCGAGGGCCGGCTGGTCAACCTCACGGTCGCCGAGGGGCATCCCGCGGCCGTCATGGACATGTCGTTCTCGGCCCAGGCCCTCGCCGTGGCGTGGCTCGCCGGTGAGCGCGCGAACCTCGTCCCCGGGGTCTACGACGTGCCCGAGGAGATCGACCACGAGGTGGCCAGGCTCAAGCTCGCCGCCGCGGGCATCGGCATCGACCTGCTCACGCCCGAGCAGGAGGACTATCTCCACTCCTGGAGAGTCGGCTCCTGACCACGCGACCGCCGTCCTTCGCGCAGGCGCGGGCACGCCCCGCGCGGCGAGCCCCGTCACGGACGGCATGAGGCTCGTCCCGCGGCCTGCGAAGCGGGTTACAGCGCCTTCTGGAGTTCCTGCATGCGGCGGATCTCCGCCGTCTGGGTCACGCTGACGTCGCTCGCCAGTTCCTCGATCCGGATGTGCGACCCGTGGGTCAGCACCTGCTCCGACATCTTGATCGCGCCCAGGTGGTGGTTGATCATGAGTTCGAGGAACAGCCGGTCGAAGTCCTTGCCCTTGGCCGCCTTCAGCGCCTCCATCTGCTCCGGCGTGGCCATCCCCGGCATACCCTCGTGCGCCGCGTGGTGCTCGGGCACCTTCTGCTCCTCCTCCCGCAGCCACGTGGACATGAACTGGATCTCCGGGCCCTGCGCCGCCTGGATCCGGTCGGCCAGGGTCTTGAGCTGGGCGGATTCGGCCCGGTTGGGGGCGAGTAGCGCCATGTCCATGGCCTGCCGATGGTGCACGACCATGTCCTGGACGTACTTGACGTCCGCGGCGTTGGGCGGGGCGGACGGCACGGCAGTGGCGGCCTCCGCCGGTGACAACGTCTTGGCCTGCTCACCCGGACGTCCGGGCGCGATCACGGGCGCCGTCGAGTCGGCCCGCGGGGCCTGCGGCGTCGTGCTGGAGCTGCAGCCGGACAGGGCGACGACCAGGCCCATGACGACGACGAGTGCAGCGCGCACTCAGCCTCCTGTGCTGACTTCGGTAGAGAATGCGCACTTTAGGTGATTTGGGGTCGGATGAAAAGGGGGCGAACAGGAACAAAATTTGACACGTTGGACGCTGGCCTCCAATGCGAAGAAAGGTGAGGATTGCTTAGGTTTATGCCCCCTTTATAGGAGGACCCCGAGTGTTCACCCCCCGCAGAGCCCTCGTCCTGGGCGCGGCGCTCATCGCGCTTGCGGGCTTAGTGGCTCCTGCCCAGGCTGCGGACATCCCCGCTCCCGGCGAGATCGTCATGAGCCCCAACATCAAGCACGTCACCAACGTGCCCAAGCCCGAGGCTCTTGCCGACATCAACACCGACATCGCCTTCCAGGGCGACTACGCGTACGTCGGCAACTACTACGGCTTCTCGATCTACGACATCAAGAACCCGAAGAAGACGTCGCTGGTCAGCTCGGTCGTCTGCCCCGGTGGTCAGATGGACGTGACCGTCTACGGCAACCTGCTGTTCGGATCCGTCGACTCCTCGCGCAACAACGACTCGTGCAGCAGCACCTCGCAGAGCGCCACGGTCAAGGAGTCGTGGGAGGGCATCCGCATCTTCGACGTCTCCGACAAGGCCAACCCGAAGTACATCAAGTCGGTCGAGACGAACTGCGGCTCCCACACCAACACGCTGGTGCCCGACCGCAGGCGTGAGAACGTCTACATCTACATCTCGTCCTACTCGCCGAGTGACACCTTCCCCGACTGCAAGACGCCGCACGACCTCATCTCCATCGTCAAGGTGCCGCTGAAGAACCCGACGGCCGCCTCGGTCGTGGCCACGCCGAACCTGTTCCCCGACGGCGGGTTCCCTGGCGTGCCGGGGTCGTACCCGAACGGCAAGTCCGCCACCACGGGCTGCCACGACATCACGGCCTACCCGGAGAAGGGCATCGCCGCCGGAGCCTGCATGGGTGAGGGCATTCTGCTCGACATCCGCGACCCCGAACGGCCCAAGGTCACCGCGACCGCCCGCGACGAGGCCAACTTCGCCTTCTGGCACTCGGCCACGTTCAACAACGAGGGCACGAAGGTCATCTTCACCGACGAGCTGGGCGGCGGCACCAGGGCGACCTGCAACGAGGCCATCGGTCCCGTCAAGGGCGCGAACGCGTACTACGACATCGTCGACGGGCAGTTCGTGTTCAAGGGCTACTTCAAGATCGCCCGGCACCAGGCCGACACCGAGAACTGCGTGGCCCACAACGGCTCGCTGATCCCGGTCAAGGGCCGCGACATCATGGTGCAGGCGTGGTACCAGGGCGGGATCTCGGTGGTCGACTTCACCGACTCCGCGAACCCGCAGGAGATCGCCTACTTCGAGCGCGGCCCCGACAACACCGCTCCGGCGCTGTCCGGCGGCTTCTGGTCGGCCTACTACTACAACGGCTACATCTACGGCTCCGACTTCAACCTCGGCCTCGATGTGCTGAAGATCAACGACTCGCGGACGAACAAGGCCAACGGCGTCAAGATGCGCTCGCTGAACGCGCAGACGCAGGCGTCGTACCCCGAGCGCGGGCACGGCCACGAATACTGACCGGCCACACGACGGGGACCCCGAGCGGGTCCCCGTCGTTCCCGTTTTCCCAGGTTCCCAACGGACAAACCTGCTCAAGGAGGCTCCCGAGTGTCCTCACCGCGCCGTTCTCTGATCGTGGCGGCGGCGGCCGCCGTCTTAGCGCTGGCGGGTGTGCCCGCGCTGGCCGCCGACATCCCGCCGCCCGACACCGTGGTCACCAGCCCCAACGTGAGCCACGTACTGAACATCCCCAAGCCCGCCCCGATCGCCGCCAACATCAACACCGACATCGCCTTCCAGGGCGACTACGCCTACGTCGGCAACTACGGCGGCTTCTCGATCTACGACATCCGCAACCCCAAGAAGGCCAAGCCCGTCAGCTCGGTCGTCTGCCCCGGCAGCCAGATGGACGTGAGCGTCTACGGTGACCTGCTGTTCACCGCCGTGGACTCCTCGCGCAGCGACGACTCGTGCAACAGCACCTCGCAGAGCGCGGCGATCAAGGAGTCGTGGGAGGGCGTCCGCATCTTCGACGTCTCCGACAAGGCCAACCCGAAGTACATCAAGTCGGTCGAGACCAACTGCGGCTCCCACACCCTGACCCTGGTGCCGGGCAAGGGCCGCGACCGGAACAAGAACGTCTACATCTACGTGTCGTCGTATCTGCCGGCCGCGAACTTCCCCGACTGCGCGCCGCCGCACGACAAGATCTCGATCATCAAGGTGCCGCTGCGGGACCCGGGCGCCGCCGCGGTCGCCGCCACGCCGGTCGTCTTCCCCGACGGCGGCAACGAGACCCAGCCGGGGCTGCTGGTGCCGACCAGCGGCTGCCACGACATCACCATGTTCGCCGAGAAGGACCTCGCGGCGGGCGCGTGCATGGGTGACGGCGTGCTGTTCGACATCTCCGACCGGCTGAACCCGAAGGTCACCGCCAGGACCACGGACCCGAACTTCGCGTTCTGGCACTCGGCCACCTTCACCAACGACGCCAAGAAGGTCGTCTTCACCGACGAGCTCGGCGGCGGCGGCGCGGCCACCTGCAACGAGGCGACCGGGCCGAACCGCGGGGCGGACGCGATCTACGAGATCGTGAACGGGCAGCTCGTGTTCAAGAGCTACTTCAAGATCTCGCGGTACCAGGCCGACAGCGAGAACTGCGTGGCCCACAACGGCTCGCTGATCCCGGTCAAGGGCCGCGACATCATGGTGCAGGCGTGGTACATGGGCGGGGTGTCGATCTGGGACTTCACCGACGCCGCCAACCCGAGGGAGATCGGCTTCTTCGAGCGCGGTCCCCGCGCGGCGGGCGGTGGCGGCGGCGTCTGGTCCGCCTACTACTACAACGGCTACATCTACGCGGCCGACTTCAACGAGGGCCTCGACGTCATCAAGATCAGCGATCGGCTGACGGACGGCGCCAGGAACGTTCGTACCGACCGGTTGAACGTGCAGACGCAGGAGTCGTACCGCGAGTGGGGACGCCACTGAGGTGACGGCGTCCCCGTGAACGCGCTCTACCGAGGCTCTACTGCGGTGGCGCGAACCCGCCCGGAGTCGCCCTCGGCGGCTCCGGCGCGGGCGCCGGGGGCACGTAGGGAGGCGGCGGCGCGTACGGCGCCCCCTGCGGGACATTCGGCGGGGGAAGCGGGTAGGCGGGCCCCCGCGGAGGAGGCACGCTCTGCACGGGCTGCCGCACGTCCGCCTTTCCCATCCGCTGGGCGAAACGCGCCTGCTCCCGCCGCCGCCGCTCGGCCAGGACGGCGCTGAGGTACGCGTGGGCAGGGACCCCGGCGGGGGCGGCGGGCGACACGTAGGCCGCCATCTGGGTCGCGATGCGCACGCCCATCTCGTACTGCACCTGGGGTGACAGGTCGTGCCAACGCGACAGATATTGTCTGGCGGCCTGCGCCACCTCGTCGGGAAGCTGGGAGAGCTCCAGCGTGGCCGCCCAGCCCACGAGCTGCGGCGGCATCATGATCGCGTTTGCCCTGTCGCGCGGCGCCCGTTCGGAGATCACGATGGTGCCCGCGAACACGTCGCCGAGTCGCTTGCCGCGCTGCGAGACCAGCGACGAGATCAGCGCCGGAGCGCCCGACAGCAGCCAGAACTCCAGCACCCCCGCCAGCCCGCGGAACAACGCCTGGCGGAAGCGCTCAGGGCTCCCGTCGTCGCCGACCACCCGCAGCCCGAGCGCCAGCTTGCCGAGGCTGCGCCCCCTGCTGAAGGTCTCGAACATCACCGGATAGCCCACCATCACCAGCACCATCAGCACGAGCATGACGGTGGCGAACATGGCGAAGTCGGTGACGGGGGCGAACGCGCCTAACAGCAGGTAGGCCCCCACCAGCACCGTGAACTGCACGGCCAGGTCGATGACGGTCGCCAGCGCGCGGGTGGGCACCTGCGCCACCCGTACATCGAGGACGACGGCATCGCCGGTCACAACCTCTGACATATGTGGAGCCTAACGGCTATGTTCCCCTGATTGAGCGGCCAGAATGTTCGGGTGGACATCGATGCGTTCGTCACAGCACACCGCCCGGTCTGGGACCGGCTCGACCACCTGGTCAAGCGCCGTTCGTCGCTGACGGGCACCGAGGTGGACGAGTTGGTGGAGCTCTACCAGCGGGTGGCCACGCATCTGTCCATCGTCCGGTCGTCGTCCACGGACGCGATGCTCGTCGGGCGGCTGTCGGCGCTGGTGGCCAGGGCCAGGTCCGCGGTGACCGGCGCGCACACGCCCGCCTGGCGGGAGCTGACGCGCTTCTTCACGGTGTCCTTCCCCGTGGTGGCCTACCGGGCGAGGTGGTGGTGGCTGGCCGCCTCGGTGGCGTTCGTGGCGGTCTCGTGGGTGATCGCGGCGTGGGTGGCGGCCAATCCGGAGGTCCAGGCGTCGATCGCGAGCCCGGACCAGATCACGCAACTCGTCAATGAGGATTTCGCCGACTACTACTCCGAGCACCCGGCCGCCTCCTTCGCCGGCCGCGTCTGGACGAACAACGCGTGGATCGCCGCCCAGATGATCATTTACGCGGTGCTCCTGGGGCTGCCCATCCCGTACGCGCTCTACGCCAACGCCGAGAACGTCGCCGTCTCCGCCGGCCTGATGGCCTCCAGGGACAAGCTGGACATCTTCTTCGGCCTGATCCTCCCGCACGGCCTGCTGGAGCTGACCGCCGTGTTCCTGGCCGCGGCCGTGGGCATGCGCCTGGGCTGGACGGTCATCGCCCCCGGCCCGCGCAGGCGGCTCGACGTGCTGGCCGAGCAGGGCCGGGCGGTGATGAGCGTGGCGCTGGGCCTGGTCGTGGTGCTGTTCGTGTCGGGGCTGATCGAGGCGTTCGTGACGCCGTCGGGGCTGCCCACGTGGGCGCGGGTGGGCATCGGGGTGCTCGCCGAGGTGGCCTTCCTCGCGTACGTGATCGTCTTCGGCCGCCGTGCCCTGCTCAGGAACGAGACCGGCGACATCGAGCGCGCCCCCGACGTCGCCCCGACCGCCTAGAGGCGTCCCTGGGCCTTCAACGCCAAATACGCGTCCGCCAGCGCCGGGGCGATGTCGTCCGGGGGCGCGTCCACGACCTCGACCCCGTGCCGCCGCAGCCTGGCCGTGATGCGCCTGCGCCCGAGCTGGGCCTGCTCGGCCGCCGCGGCGTCGTACACCTCCTCGACCGACCCCCGCATGCCCGCCATGGCCGCCACGCTCGGGTCGGACACCCCGGCCACCAGCACCAGGTGCCGCGAGGAGAGCTGCGGCAGCACCGGCATGAGCCCCTCGTCCATGGCCGCCGGGTTCAGGTCGGTGAGCAGCACCACCAGGCAACGCCGTTTGGCCCGCGACAGGATGGCCGCCACCATGCCCTGCGAGTCGGCCTCGACCAGCTCCGCCTCGATCGGTGCCATCACGTTGACCAGCGACGACAACAGCTCCGTCCGGGACGCCCCGCCCACCCAGGCGCGTACGCCCCGGTCGTAGGCCAGGAAGTCCACCTGGTCACCGGCTCTGGCGGCCAGCGCGGCCAGCAGCAGCGCGGCGTCCATCGACCAGTCGAGGCGCGGCCAGCCCGGCGCCGGGCGGAGATCGGGCCGCACGAGCAGCCCGCCGCCACCCGGCGCGGCCCCGGCCAGGGGGATCGGCGCGGCGCCCACCCGCCCCGCAGACGTGCGGCCGGTGTCGAGCACGATCAGCACGCGGCGGTCGCGTTCGGGCCGCCAGGTGCGGACGACCACGTCGTTGCGGCGCGCGGAGGCCCGCCAGTCGATGGAGCGCACGTCGTCGCCCACCACGTACTCGCGCAGGGAGTCGAACTCGGTGCCCTGACCGCGCACCAGCGCCGGGTGCTGCCCGTCGAGCTCTCTGAGCCGGGCCAGCTTGGCGGGCAGGTGCTTGCGCGACAGGAACGGCGGCAGCACCCGGACCGTCCACGGCGCCTGATGCGCGCCCTGGCGGGCGGCCAGGCCGAGCGGCCCGACCGAGCGCACGGTGACGCCCACGGAGGAGCGGTCGCCGCGCCTGGTCGGCGTGAGCGTGAGGACGATCTTGCGGCGCTCACCGGCGGGCACGTCGAGCGCGGCGACCCGCGGATCCACGCCCGCGGACGGCGGCCAGGCGTCCCTGAGCACGCCGCGTACGCGCCGGCCGCCCGGGTTCTCGACCAGCAGCTCCACGGTGGCCTGCTGGCCGAGCCGGATCAGCGTGTCGCCGGAGCGGTGCAGGCGCAGCGGGCGTACGGCACCGGCGAAGACCAGGTCCACGACGATCCCGGCGGCCAGCAGCAGGCATACCCCGGCCAGCGCGGCGGCGGGCTGCGGCGCGAGCAGCACCGCCACGATCCCGACCGCCGCGACGAGCCCGGCGCGTCCCGTCAGAGCCATCGGTCCACCCGTCCTGTGCGTCGCGTCACGGGCATCAGCGCGGGACCGGGACCGAGGCCAGGATGCCGTCGAGGAGGCCGTCGGCGGTCGCACCCTCCAGCTCGGCCTCGGGCCGGAGCTGGACGCGGTGCCGCAGCGCGGGCCTGGCCAGCGCCTTCACGTCGTCGGGCGTGACGTACGGGCGCCCGGACAGCCACGCCCACGCCCGCGAGGCGGCCAGCAGCGCGGTCGCGCCGCGCGGGGAGACGCCGAGCTGGAGCGACGGCGAGTTCCTGGTGGCGCGGGCCACGTCCACGATGTAGCCGAGCACCTCGGGCGCCACGTGCACCGTGGCGACCGCCTGGCGGCCCGCCGCCAGGTCACCGGCCGAGGCGACGGCCTTGATCTCCGTCAGGTCGCGCGGGTCGAAGCCGCGGGCGTGCCGGTCGAGCACGGAGATCTCCTGCTCGCGCGGGGGCAGCGGCACGGTCAGCTTGAGCAGGAACCGGTCGAGCTGGGCCTCGGGGAGCTGGTAGGTGCCCTCGTACTCGACGGGGTTCTGGGTCGCGCACACCACGAACGGGTCGGGCAGCTCGCGGGCCGAGCCCTCCACGCTGACCTGACGCTCCTCCATGGCCTCCAGCAGCGCCGCCTGCGTCTTCGGCGGGGTGCGGTTGATCTCGTCGGCGAGCAGCAGGTTCGTGAACACCGGGCCCTCGCGGAACTCGAACTCCGCGGTCTTCGTGTCGTAGATCAACGATCCCGTCACGTCGCCCGGCATCAGGTCGGGGGTGAACTGCACGCGCTTGAAGTCGAGCGCCAGCGCCGCCGCCAGCGTACGGGCCATCAGCGTCTTGGCCACGCCCGGCACGCCTTCGAGCAGCACGTGCCCCCTGCAGAGCAGCGCGATGACCAGCCCCGTGACCACCGCGTCCTGCCCGACCACGGCCTTGGACACCTCGGTCCGCAGCGCGGCGAGCGCCTCCCTGGCCGAGTCGGCCGAGGCCGGGACGCGGAAGGTCTCCTCAACGTTCATTGACCTGCCTTTCGATGAAGTCCAGATATCCGGCCAGCTTGACGAGCCCCGCGTCGTCACCCGGCGGCGGGCCGTAGAGGGCGGCCCCCACCTGGTGCGCGTCCTGCCCGGTACGGGCGGCGAGCGCCGCGACGATCTCGTGTCCGCCCGCGCCGGAGGCGAGCCCGAGTCTCGGGGTCAGCCGGTCGATCGTGCCGGCGCGCAGCGAGTCGGCCGCGCGGTCACGGGCCCGCCTGGCCCGGTAGAGGCGGCCGCGCCCCTCGACCGTCTCGGAGGCCCGGACGATGACGGGCAGCCGCTCCGCCACCACGGGCCCGAGGCGCCGGCCCCGCCAGAACGCGGCGGCGGCCACGGCGATGATCGACATATAGACGGCCCAGCGGATGCTGTCGGGCATGAGGTCGTACATCGACCGGCCGCTCTCGCCGGGGAGGTCGAGGGCGGGCGGGTCGTCGGGGCGTACCAGCCAGGTGACGGGCTTGCCGGTGCCGATGAGGTTGAGCGCCAGCGCCGCGTTGCCGTCCTCGGCCAGGCGCTGGTTGGTCATGAAGCCGCCGTCGCCGACCACCGTGATGACGCCACCGCCGTACGGGAAGGTGACCAGCGCGTGCCCCTCGCCCGCCGGGTAGCAGCCGGTCGAGCCCGACGCGCCGAGCAGCGTGGCCCCGCCCAGGTACGCGCTGCCCGCGGCGGTCGCGGCGGGCAGCCCGCATTCGGGCTCGCGCGAGCGGGTACGGGCCGAGATGGCGTCTTCGCGGACACCGGGGGCGAGCAGGCTCAGGTCGACGAGGCCGCCGACGATCAGGCGGTCGCCGGGGATCCTGGCCAGGGCGAACTCGTCGACGTACATGGTGTCGGTGATCAGCAGTAGCCGGTCGCCCGTGGCGGCCTTGGCGGCGGCGGCCTCGGCGGAGTCGACCCGGTCGACGGTGACGCCCCGGTCGCGCAGCAGCTCGGCCAGGGCCTTGGAGCCCGCGAGCGAGGTGTCGTCGGGGTCGAGCGGGCGGGCCGGGGCCGGGTCGCGGCCGATGAGGACCCCCACGACGGCGACGAGCACGACGAGGACGCCCAGCAGCACGATCATGCGACTGGAACGCCAGGCGGAGCGGGCGGTGGGCGAGGTGGAGTAGGACTCGCCCGGCCCGGCCTCCGGTCGCGTGGCGACGCTCATGCCTGCGCACCTCCGGCCGGGACGAGCGGGGCCGGGCGGGCCTGGCGCAGGCGTTCGTCGAGAGACGTCATCGCCTCGTACGCCTCCCTCGTGCCCGTCACCCCGCCGTACGTCACGTCGTCGAACGACCGGGCCGCCGCCGACAGTTCCCCGGCGAAGGCGGGCAGCGCCACCGCCGCCTCGGCCGCCAACTCGTGCGCCGTGCGCCCCGGCATGCCGTCGACGAGCGCCCGCTCCTCCAGGTCACGCGCGATGGCCCGCAGCCGTTCCTGGACGGCCGGGGTCCATTGCCCTTCCCTGGCCAGCCGTTCCGCGGCCTGCCGGTGCTCGGCCGCGGTCATGGCCCGCGCCCCGAACAGCCCGCCGACCCGCAGCGCCTTCTTGCGCGCCGTCCGGCGCAACCGCCACGCGACCAGCCCGATCACGCCGAGCAGGATCGCGACGATGAGGATGGAGGCGATGATCCCGCCCGTCCTGCCGCCGCCCACGGCCGCGTCCGTGAGGTCGCCGAGGAACTGCGTGACCCGGCGGTAGATCAGGTCGAGCAGTGGTTCGCGCTGGTATTCGGCTTTGAGGAGCTCTCTCGCGGCCTCGCCCGCGGCCTCCCCTCTGTCGACAGGGCTCACGGCCTGGCCGAGTTGGACGGGTGCCACAGCTCGTCGGCCGAGGCGTGCACCCAGCCCTGGCGCTGCTGCTCGATGGCCGCCGTCTGCAGCACCAGGTCGAACGCCTCGCTGCGCATCCGGCGGTCGGCGTACAGCAGGCCGGCGACGCCCGCCTCGAACGGGTAGGTGAGCATCGCCCCGAGCGTGCCGCCGATCGCGATCAGCACGGCCGACACGATCGTCGTGGACAGCGCGCCCGCGCCGAACATGCCGAACATGGTCCCCGCCAGCGTGAACGGCACTGTCAGCAGCCCGGCCACGAGCCCGACGAGCAGCGACGTCAGCAGCAGGATGCCGAGCACCCGCCAGAAGTCGCCGGTCACCAGGTGCCACGAGCGCCGCATGGCGTCGAGCGGGCCCCGGCCCTCCAGCACCACGACCGACGAGGCGAAGGCGAAGCGGGTGCGGAAGAACAGGTAGTAGGCGAAGTACGCGACGATGAACAGCAGCGTCAGCCCAATGACCATGCCGACCGAGTCGGCCGACGCGCTGGCCGCGATCGCGAACATGAGCAGCGCGAAGACGAGCAGCGGCACCAGCATGATGACGGCCATCAGGCCCACCACGCCGAAGAGCGCCGGCATGCGGCCCTTGACCAGGCCCCAGGCCTCGCCCGCGGTCAGGTTGCCGCCGAAGACGGCCCGGCCGAGTATGCGGGTGAGCACGCCGGTCAGCAGGGTCACGACGACGAACTGCACCACGTAGGAGATCAGCGTGGGGCCGTACTGGCCGATGACGCCGTACATGCTGGAGAGCTCCTGCTCGGCGGCCGCCGCGCTCTCGGGGTCGGCGAGCGCGCCGCCCACGGAGTCGAGCATGAACGCCTGGCCCACGGCCAGCGGTATCGCGGCGAGCAGGGCGGCCACGGCCGAGAGCCCGAGCACGGCCTTGGGGTTGGAGCGGATCAGCTTGATCGTGCCGTCGAGCAGGTCGCCGAGGGCGAGGGGCCGCAGCGGGATGATGCCCGGCCGCAGCGCGGGCGGGTGCGGCGTGTAGCCATACCCCGGCCCGTATCCCGGGCCGAGGCCGGGCTGCGCGGGTGGCGGTTGTTGTGGATGGGGCGGGTATGGTGTTTGGGGCCCGGGCCCGTGGGGGGTCTGCTGCTGCGGGGGCCGGCCGTAGGGCTGCCCGTAAGGCACCTGTTGCTCCGAGCCTGGCGCGGTCCACGGAGAGGCCGGCGGGGCGCTGTAGGGCGGGGGCTGCTCGGCCGACCAGCCTGATGGCGTCTCGGGCGGGGGACCGTGACCGTCTGACATGTCCCCAATCCTGGCACGCTGAACGGGTCATTGGTGTCACAGAGGGGATTCGCCGTCGCATCTTGCCCACATTCGCCGACGAATCAGGGCAAGGTTCCTCTCCAGGGATGGCCGAAAGTTGCTCTGTTACCGCAGACTGATATTGCGGTCGCGGGGGGCGGACCTAAAATTCGCCTTTTGCAGGGCTCACGTCACACCCATGGGTCAACCAAGGGTAACCTTCAGCGATCGTGCGGGTATGTCCCACAATGCGTAGAACGAATGAGGGGCCATGAAAGGTCGCGTGCTGGTCGTCGACGACGACGCCGCTCTCGCCGAGATGCTGGGGATCGTGCTGCGGGGAGAAGGCTTCGAGCCGTCATTTGTCTCCGACGGCGACAAGGCCCTCGACGCGTTCCGGGATACACGCCCGGACCTGGTCCTGCTCGACCTGATGCTGCCGGGGGCCGACGGCATCGACGTCGCGCGCAGGATCAGGGCCGAGTCGGGGGTCCCCATCGTCATGCTCACGGCGAAGAGCGACACGATCGACGTCGTCCTCGGTCTCGAGTCGGGGGCCGACGACTACATCGTCAAGCCGTTCAAGCCGAAGGAACTGGTGGCCAGGGTGCGGGCGCGGCTGCGCCGTACCGACGAGCCGACCCCCGAGATCCTGCAGATCGGCGACATCACCATCGACGTGGCCGGGCACTCGGTCAAGCGCGGCGACGAGACCATCAACCTCACGCCGCTGGAGTTCGACCTGCTGGTCGCGCTGGCCCGCAAGCCGCGCCAGGTGTTCACCCGCGAGGTCCTGCTCGAGCAGGTGTGGGGCTACCGCCACGCCGCCGACACGCGGCTGGTCAACGTCCACGTGCAGCGGCTCCGGGCCAAGATCGAGAAGGACCCCGAGCACCCCGAGATCGTCGTCACGGTCCGGGGCGTGGGCTACAAAGCCGGCCCAGCCTGACCCCCGCGCCGCCCCGCCATGCCCCCGACGAAGAAGAGCTTCCGCCGACGGACGTTCCGCCAGATTCTCGGTGGCGTCCGCCGGAGGGCGCGGCGTGCGGTGCGCAGGGCGCGCAGCGTGTGGCGGCGCTCGCTCCAGCTCCAGGTGGTCACCAGCACGCTGGTGATCTCGGTGATCGTGGTGGTGGTGCTCGGCACGTTCCTGTTCGGCCAGATCAGCAAGTCGGTCGTCGAGAAGAGCCAGTCGTCCTCCGCCAGCGAAGCGCTCGCCGACCGGCTGCAGATCGCCGACGCGCTGACCCCCGAGGCCGACGAGCAGACCCTGGCGGCCGAGGGCGGCAAGAAGGGCGCCGCCAACCGGCTCGACGAGGTGATGGGCACCGTCACCGGCTCGGGTCAGGGCGGCTCGGAGAAGCGCTACGACGTGCTGGTGCTCAACCTGAACACCCCCGGTGAGTCGCGGGCGTCGGGCAGCGTGGTGCCAGGGAACATCCCGACGGCGCTGCAGCTCAACCTGCGGCGCAACATCCGCGAGTCCAAGTTCGACAAGGCGATCGGGTTCACGCAGTCGATCAGGTTTCCCGGCGAGGGCCAGGCCAGCCTCACGTACGTGGTCGGGGGCGTCGTCCACGTGCCCGCCACCGGCCAGGACTACGAGGTCTACCACTTCTTCCCGTTCAACGACGAAGAGGACCTGCTGACCAACGTCAGGCTGGCCATCGTCGTGGTCGGCCTCGGGCTCGTGCTGCTGCTGGCCGCCATCGCGTACCTGGTCGCCCGGCAGGTCGTGACCCCCGTACGGCTCGCGCGCCAGGCCGCCGAGCGCCTGGCCTCCGGCAAGCTGGACGAACGGCTCAAGGTGCGCGGCGAGGACGACCTGGCCCGCCTGGCGAACTCGTTCAACGAGATGGCCGCCAACCTCGCGCTGAAGATCCACCAACTGGAGGAGCTCTCCCAGGTCCAGCGGCAGTTCGTCTCCGACGTCTCCCACGAGCTGCGCACGCCGCTGACCACCGTGCGCATGGCCGCCGACCTGCTCTACGACGCCCGCGAGGACTTCGACCCCATGGCCGCCCGCTCGGCCGAGTTGATGCAGGCCCAGCTCGAACGGTTCGAGTCGATGCTGGCCGACCTGCTGGAGATCAGCCGCTACGACGCCGGCGCCGCCACGCTCGACATCGACTCGGTGGACATGCGCGACGTCGTGGACCGCGCCATCGCCGACTCCGCCGCGCTGGCCGAGCGGCACACGACCCGCTTCGACATCAGGATCCCGCACGAGCCGTGCATGGTGGAGGTCGACAACCGCAGGGTCGAGCGCATCCTGCGCAACCTGCTGTTCAACGCCATCGAGCACGGCGAGGGCAGGGAGGTCGTGGTCACCGTCGGCGTCGACCGCGACGCCGTGGCGGTCGCCGTACGCGACCACGGCATCGGGCTCAAGCCGGGCGAGGAGACGATGGTGTTCGACCGGTTCTGGCGGGCCGACCCGTCACGGGCCAGGACCATCGGCGGCACCGGGCTCGGGCTGGCCATCTCGCGCGAGGACGCCACGCTGCACGGCGGCTGGCTGCAGGCGTGGGGGCAGCCGGGCGAGGGCTCGCAGTTCAGGCTGACGCTGCCGAGGAGGGCGGGGGCCGACCTTAAGGGCTCGCCGCTGTCGCTGGTGCCGCCCGAGATCGAGATGCGCCGCACCTGGCGGACCGCCATGACGCCCGTGCTGCTGCCGGCCTCGGGAGACGGCGCAGGACACGGGGCCGGACATGGGGCAGGACACGGTGCAGGGCACGGTGCGGCACATGGGGCCGGGCACGGCGCCGGACATGGGGTCGGGCATGACGAGGACTAGGCGGCTGGCGGCGGTGGGCGCGATCGCGCTCGCCCTGGCGTGGACGGGCTCGGGCTGCACCGTCATCGTGAGCGGCCCGAACACCGTGAGCGACGAAGGCGGCGGCGACCCGCTGACCAAGCCGTTCCAGCGCATGATCGCCATCCCGCCGCAGAAGACGTGGGGCCCCAACGAGACGATCCGGGGACTCCAGGCCGCCATGGCCGTCTACGCGGACGACCCGTCGATCCTGCCCCAGTACCTGACCCCCGCGGCCAGGGCCAAGTGGACCGCCGAGGGCCCCGTGACGGTGCTCGAGGACCAGTACGAGGTCGTGCCGCCCCCGCCGCGCGAGGACGCGGAGACGAGCCTGAAGGCCGTGCTCAAGGGGCGCTGGGTGGCCCGCATCAACGAGGACGACGCGTACAAGCCCACCACCGGGAAGTGGGAGAAGACGTACGAGCTGGTCAAGACCCCGCAGGGTGGTTACCTGGTCAACGACCTGCCTCCTGGGCTGCTGCTCACGAACGCCGACGTGCTGCGCTCGTACCGGCCGACCGACCTCTACTACCTCAACCGCGGCACCCGGAGCCGGCTGGTCGTCGACCGCGTGCGGCTGCGGCTGAAGACCAGCGAGTCGTTCGCGCAGACCGTGCTCGAACGCCTGCTCAAGCCGCCGACCGAGGCGCTGCGCGGCGCCGTCACCACGAGCCTCCCGCCCAGCACCAAGATCGAGTCGATCGGGTCGAGTGAGGAGCGGGTGGTGATCAACCTGTCGGGCCTGCTCGACCGCAGCGCGGAAGACGCGCTCAGCGCCCAGATCAGGCACAGCCTCAACATGAACGAGATCGCCAAGGGCCGCGTCATCGAGGTCCAGTTGGACGGCGAGGAGTTCACCACCGACCGGCCCGACGCCGTGGACGAGTGGCTCGACGACAGCGGCGACACCGCCTACTACGTCAACAAGGGCGCGGTCCACTACCTGGGCAAGGACGGCCCCGCCGGCGTCGTGGCCGGGGCGGCGGGGGAGCAGCGCGGCGGCTACTCCGACTTCGCCGTCTCGAAGGAGCACAACGGGGGCGAGGCGCTCGTCGCGGCCAGGACCTCGACCGGCATCTCGGTGGCGTGGCTCAGGCACGACGGGCGCTGGCAGGAGGTCATCCCCGGCACCGACCTCACACCGCCCACCTGGCACCGCGACGGCTCCCTGTGGACGTACGACCGCAAGAAGGCCGCTCTGCTGCGTTACGACCCGGTTCGAGGGCCGGCACTGGAGCGGATCCAGGCGCCCAACCTGGCCGACCTGGACGTCACCCGGCTGCGCATCGCCAGGGACGGCGTCCGGGTGGTGGTGACCACAGGCAAGAACACCGTCCAGATCGGGGCCCTGATCGGTGAGGGGACGGCGACGACGCTGGGCAACTTCCAGTTGCTGACCACCACCGAGGTGGGCGACGAGATCGTGGACATCGCGTGGGGGGACGACGAGCACCTGCTCGTGCTGGAGGAGAGCAAGGCCGGGCAGATTCTCAACGAGATCAACGTGGGGGACGGGGAGACGACCGGGGTGCCGTTGAAGGACCGGCTGAAGTCGGTGGCGGCCGTGGACGGCCGCATCCTGGCGGAGTCGGAGGGCGGGACCAAGGTCTGGGAGCTGGACCAGGACCGGCAGACGTGGACGGCCAAGATCGAGCCCGAGGCCGGCCAGCCGATCTTCCCCCTGGGCTGACCGCCCTCACCGGGCTTCGCCGGGCTCACCGGGCTTCGCCGGGCCCATTGGGCTTCACCGGGCTTCACCGGGCTCGCGGGGCGTTGGCGGGGGCGGAATTGTCGGTGGGGGTGGGCATGCTGGGCGCGTGCTGAGCGCCGTACTCGACCTGGTTCTGCCGACCTCGTGCGCTGGCTGCGGCGCAGGAGGGGCGGCGTGCTGCCCGCGCTGCTTCGCGGCCCTGACCGCGGCCCCCGCCAGACGGACGCCGCGCCCGCCCCCGCCTGGCCTGCCCGAGTGCTGGGCGGCGGCCCCCTACGAGGGCGTGGTGCGCAGGGTGATCGTGGCGTACAAGGAGCGGGGCGCCGTGGCGCTGGCCGGGGTGCTGGCGGAGGCCGTCGCGCACACGGCCGTGACGGCGCTGCGGCACTCCGACGGCTGGGCGCGGTCGGGGTTCGCGGTGGTGCCGGTGCCGAGCACGCGGCGCAGCGCGCGGCAGCGGGGGCACGACCCCGTGGGGCGGCTGGCGG
>NZ_BAAAZP010000233.1:0-11823 GCF_039536965.1 Nonomuraea antimicrobica
GGCCGCGATCGACGCCTGGGTCGAGGAGGCGCTCGCGGGCGGCGGCACCGACGCCGCCGCCCCTGGCCTCGTCCGCGACCTCGCCGACGCGCTCCTCGGCGTCGCCCTGCGCTGACCGCACCCGTCCTCGCCGCTCCGGGCCGGGCCCCTGACACGGGACGCCGGGTGTCGGACCGGCGGGGGTCCGTGGCCGGGTGCCGGGTGTCGGCCTGGCGGGGTCCGTGGCCGGGTGTCAGGTCTGGACGCGTTCGAGGTGCTCGGCCGTGGCCAGTTCCGCCGAGAACCACTCGATCGTGCGCCGCAACCCCTCCTTCGCCGGGATCTCGGCCTGCCAGCCGAGCCGTTCGGTCGCCAGCGAGGTGTCGGGCCGCCGTACCTTCGGGTCGTCGGCGGGGCGGTCGATGAAGCGCAGCTCCGACGTCGACCCGGCCAGGTCCCTGACGAGGGCGGCCAGGTCGAGCATGGTCAGCTCGTCCGGGTTGCCGATGTTGACCGGCCCCGCGAAGTCGCTGCGGGCCATGGCCAGGATGCCCGACACAGTGTCGTCGACGTAGCAGATGGAGCGGGTCTGCGACCCGTCGCCGGTGACCGTGATCGGCTCGCCGGTCAGCGCCTGCCGGATGAACGTCGGGATCGCCCGGCCGTCGAACGGGCGCATGCGCGGGCCGTAGGTGTTGAAGATGCGCACGATCGCCGTGTCGGTGCCGCGCGACTGCCGGTACGCGGTGGTCAGCGACTCGGCGAAGCGCTTGGCCTCGTCGTACACGCTGCGCGGGCCCACCGGGTTGACGTTCCCCCAGTACGTCTCCCGCTGCGGATGCTCCAGCGGGTCGCCGTACACCTCGCTGGTGGAGGCCAGCACGAACCTGGCGCCCTTCTCCCTGGCCAGGCCCAGCGCGTGCAGCGTGCCGACGCTGCCCACCCGCAGGGTCTCGATCGGGTAGCGCAGGTAGTCGGCCGGCGAGGCGGCCGAGGCGAAGTGCAGCACGAGATCCAGCCGGTCGGGCACGTGCACGTACCCGGTCAGGTCGCACTCGATGAGCCGGAACTCGGGACGCTCGAGGAGATGCTCGACGTTGCGCGGCCCGCCGGTGAGGAAGCTGTCCATGCAGACGACCTCCGCACCCTCCTTCAGCAGCCGCTCGCACAGATAGGAGCCGAGGAACCCGGCGCCCCCGGTGACCAGAGCCCTCATGACGTGACCTCCATGGCAAGCGTCGAGAATGTCGAGACCGCTACCGAGAGAGACGACTGTTAAACCTTGAGTGAGCGGGAGCGGGCCCTGGAGCCGCTGTTTGCCGGTACGGGGGCCGGGTAGCTGCCGGGCAGCGCGACGGAGGTGAATGGTGTTCGAAAAGCGACGACCCGGCGCCGTGCTCTTCGACCGGGACGGGACCTTGATCAGGGACGTGCCGTACAACGGCGACCCGGGCCTCGTCGAGCCCATGCCGGGCGCGGTGGAGGCGCTGGCCAGACTCAGACGCGCCGACGTGCCCGTGGCCGTGGTCACCAACCAGTCGGGCATCGCCAAGGGCCTGCTGTCGCCGGACGAGATGGGCCAGGTGAACGCCAGGGTGGAGGAGCTGCTCGGCCCGTTCGACGCGTGGGCGATCTGCGTGCACGACGACACCGACGGCTGCACCTGCCGCAAACCCGCCCCCGGGCTCGTCATCAGAGCCGCCGCCGTGCTCGACGTCAGCCCCCGTGACTGCGTGGTCGTGGGCGACATCGGCCGCGACATGGACGCCGCCAGGGCCGCGGGGGCCAGGGGGATCCTGGTCCCGACCCCGCTGACGCCGCAGGAGGAGATCCAACAGGCCGCCGAGGTCGCGGAGGACCTGATCGGCGTCGTGGACCGGGTGCTGAACGACGCGGACGGGCCGGTGCCCGTCGTCTCCGCCCCCTGGACCCGCGCCCTGGGCTGGAGCCGCTGGTGAGGATCACCGGCCCCACCAGGCATGACGCCCGGAGGCGAGGGTAGGCGCGAACACCATGACGATGATGCTCGAGTGGACCCGCAGGGCCGCCTGCCTCGGCCTGGACCCGGAGCTGTTCTTCCCGATCTCCACGCAGGGGCCGAGCCAGTCGCAGGTCGAGCGGGCCAAGCAGGTGTGCGGACGCTGCCCCGTACGTGAGACGTGCCTGAAGTACGCGCTGGACACCCGGCAGGCGTACGGCGTCTGGGGCGGCACCGACCCCGGCCAGCGGCGTGAGCTCAGCCTGGCAGAGCCGCGGCGAGAAAGCGTTCCCGCTCGGCCGCTTCGAGGTGGTCACTGAACAGCACGCCGTCGAGGTGGTCGGCCTCGTGCTGCAGCACCCGCGCCAGCACGCCCAGCGCCCGCACGGTCACGGGTTTGCCGAACATGTCACGGCCACGCGCGGTGACCATGTAGGAACGTTCCAGTGGCCACCACAGCCCGGGCGCCGACAGGCACGCCTCGTCGGCCGTGACGCGCCGCTCCGACAGCTCCAGACGCGGATTGACCAGATGGCCCGACTTGCCGTCGTAGGAGTAGACCACCACCCGCACCGGCTCCCCGATCTGCGGGGCCGCCAGCCCCGCGCGCCCGGCTCCCGCGCGCATCGTGGCCGTCAGCGACTTGACCAGTTGCCGCAGCTCGCGGTCGAAATCCTGGACCGGTGCCGCGACCGAGCGGAGCACCGGATCGTCGAACGTGCGTATGGGCCGGACCGTCACCCGCAACTCCCCGATAGGCGGCGTCGTCACCACGACCATTTCCCCGGCTGCGTCCCGCCAACCGTGCAGGGCCTGCCTTGTAGCACAGCGGTAACAGGGGAGACCCCGAGGCGAAACCACCCGAAAGCAGTATCGGAGGGTGATCTCACTTGCGTCACACGCGCCTGTGATGCCTGACCGGGTGCTCGGGGCCCGGCCAGGCGGCGCCGACCCCCGGCCTGACCATCGGCCTGACCGCCGGGCCGACCTGCGGCCTGAGCATCTGGAGGTGTGGGCATGAGTGCGCTTCCCCTGGAGAACGGCCCTTCCCCGGAGACGGCGCCCGACGCCCTGTCGGGCTTCACCGTCGGCGTGACCGCGACGAGGCGGCGCGAGGAGTTCGGGGCCCTGCTGGAGCGCCGCGGCGCCCGCGTGGTCAGCGCTCCCGCGATCCGGCTCGTCCCCCTGGCCGAGGACGCCGACCTGCTCGCGGCCACCCGCTGGAGCCTGGAGGAGCCGCTCGACGACGTGGTGGTCACCACGGGCGTGGGCTTCCGCGGCTGGATGGCCGCGGCCGAGGGCTGGGGCCTGTCCGGCGACCTGGGCGAGCACCTGTCGAAGGCCCGCCTGCTGACCCGCGGCCCCAAGGCCAGGGGAGCGGTGCGCGCCGCCGGGCTCAACGACCACTGGACGCCCGCCACCGAGTCCTGCCAGGAGGTCAAGGAGTACCTGCTGGCCCAGGACCTGGACGGGCGGCGCATCGCGGTGCAGCAGCACGGCGAGCCGCTCGACGGGTTCGTGGCCGAGCTGCGCGGGGCCGGGGCCGAGGTGATCGAGATCCCGGTCTACCGGTGGCTGCCGTACCGCGACATCTCGCCGCTGCGCCGCCTGATCAGCCAGACCGTCTCCGGCTCGGTGGACGCGGTCGCCTTCACCAGCGCGCCGGCCGTGCACGCCATGCTGGGCGCCGCCCGCGCGGAGGGGCTGGAGGACGCGCTGCTGGCCGCGTTCGGCGACACGGTGGTGGCCGCCTGCGTGGGGCCCGTGACCGCCGACCCGCTGACCTCGCGCGGCGTTCCCACGTTGCAGCCCGACCGCTCGCGGCTCGGCGCGCTGGCCCGCGCCCTGGCCCGGCACCTGCCCGAGCACGGCGTCACCCGGCTCACGGCGGGCGAGCACCGGCTGGAGATCCGCGGCCACGCCGTCGTCGTGGACGGCGAGCTGCGGCCGCTCCCGCCCGCCCCCATGGCGGTGCTCAAGCGCCTGGCCGACAAGCCGGGGCACGTGGTGTCGCGGGCCGACCTGCGTACGGTGCTGCCGGGCAGCGCCTCCCGCGAGTCGGCCGAGCACGCCGTGGAGATGGCCATCACCCGCCTGCGCCGCGCCCTCGGCTCCGGCGGGATCGTGGAGACGGTCGTCAAACGGGGCTACCGGCTGGCCTGCCGGTACGAGATGGAAGAGCGGTGAGGCCCGCACTCGTCCTGGCCGCGCACGGCACACGCAGCACCGCGGGGGAGCGGACCCTGTCGGCGCTGGCGGAGACGGTCGCCGGGGTCCGCCCCTGGCACCGGGTGGAGCTCGCCTACCTGGAGATCAGCTCGCCGCTCCTGGCCGAGGTGCTGCCCGTGGTGCGCGGCCCGGTGGTCGTGGTCCCGCTGCTGCTGGCGGGCGGCTACCACGCGCACATCGACCTGCCGGAGGTCGTCGCCGAGCACCGCCGGGACGCGATCGTGGCCGGCTGGCTGGGGCCGCACCGGCTGCTGACCTCGGCCCTGGCCCGCAAGCTGGCGCGGGCGGGCCTGCGGGGCACCGACGCCGTGCTGCTCGGCGCGGCGGGCTCGTCCGACCCCGCGGCCCTGGCCGACGTGCGCGCCGCCGCCCACCTGCTCGCCGTACGCCTGGCGCGCCCGGTGACGGCCGCCTTCGCCGCGTCGGGGACACCGTCGCTGGAGGAGGCGATGGACCGGCTCGGCTCGACGCCAGCCGCCCGGGTGGCCATCGCCTCGTACGTGCTCGCGCCCGGCTTCTTCCACGACCGGCTGGCCTCGGCCGGCGCGGGCCCGGTCAGCGAGCCCCTGGGGGCCGACCCGGACGTGGCCGCGCTGATCTGGCACCGCTACGACGAGGCCGTGCGCCGCCACCGGTCCGCCGCCGAGCCGCGTACCCTGCACCGGGCCTGACCCCCGCAGAGGGCGAGGATCAGGCGGGCCGGACGGCGGCGGGTTCCAGCCGCAGCTCCCGGATGATCTCGCGGGCGCTGGCCTCGCGGGCGGGCCCGGCGTCGGCGCCCATGAACATCTCGATGTAGGCCCGGTGGAAGCAGCCCGCCACCAGCAGCCGCGCGCTCGCCTCCGGGTCCGCGTCGGGCCGCACCCGGCCCAGCCCCTGCTCGGCCGTGAGGTACGCGGCCAGCGGCGCGGTCTCCGTACGGGGGCCGAGATCGTTGTCGCGGACGGCCTGGCGGAACCGGACGGTCACCTTGGGAGAGGTGAACGCCGGAAGTGCGGCACTTTGTATGTCTATGTAGTAGTCAATACCCGCTTGTGCAACTGGTAGAAGATTGTCGGATACAGACCCTTTTCCGATGCGGCGGGAGAGATCGTGGAGCAGGCTCAACCACGAGGGGAGCCGATCCTGTAACAGGGCGAGGAAGTAGTCCACCGAACCGCCGGTGCGGTCCTCCCTCAGTGAGACGGCCATCTCGAGGACGCGCCGCCGAGTGTCCTGGCTCGTGTGGTACGGGTCTACGTGGGAAGTCGCCATGGCGTGCCTAACGTGCGCGGTCGGTTGAGTAGGCATCACATGCGTAGCCGCGGTGCTCGCGGGTTCCGGTCCGCTAATCTGGGGCCCCAGCTTGATGTAATCTTGTACGGGTCACCGATTATTACCCGAAACCGCGAAAAGTTCTCGACTTTGGTTGCTGAGGGTTGGCTGTCAGTGTCGGACCGGCGTCAACGTCAGGTCGGACTGATGCCGGACCGGTGTCGGGGTGAGGCTGGCGCCGGTGTCGGGGTGAGGGTGGCGGCGGGGTCAGCCGTCGGTGTCGCGGTCGCGGCGGCGCAGGTAGCGCTCGAACTCGGCCGCGATCGCATCGCCGCTCGCCTCGGGCAGCTCGGCGGCGTCCTTCCGCTCCTCCAGCTCCTTGACGTAGTCGGCCACCTCGCTGTCCTGCGAGGCCAGCTCGTCGACGCCGCGCTCCCACGCCTTGGCCTCCTCGTCGAGGTCGCCCAGCGGCATCGGGATCTCCAGCACGTCTTCGAGCCGCCGCAGCAGCGCCAGCGTGGCCTTCGGGTTGGGCGGCTGGGCGACGTAGTGCGGCACCGACGCCCACAGCGAGATGGCGTCGAGCCCCGCCTGCCCGAACGCGTGCTGCAGCACCCCCACGATCCCGGTCGGGCCCTCGTAGCGGCTCAGCTCCAGGTTCGTCGAGCGGGCCAGGCCGGCGTCGGTGGCGCCGCCCAGGATGGGCACGGGGCGGGTGTGGGGCGAGTCGTTGAGCAGCGCGCCCAGCATCACCGCCAGCTCGATGCCCAGCTCGCGGCAGATGTAGATGATGTCGGCGCAGAACGAGCGCCAGCGCATGTTGGGCTCGATGCCGCGCAGCAGCACGACGTCGCGCTCGAGCCCCGGCGGGCGGGCGCGCAGCAGCCGCGTCGTCGGCCAGACGATCGACTGGGTCAGCCCGTCGTGCATCTCGACGACAGGGCGCGTCACCTGGAAGTCGTAGTAGTCGTCGGGGTCGAGCGCGACGAGCGGCTCGGCCTTCCAGGCGGACTCGAGATGGGCGATCACACCGCTGGAGGCCTCGCCCGCGTCGTTCCACCCCTCGAACGCGGCGATGAGCACCGGGTCGACGAGCTCGGGGAGCCCTTCGAGCTCTATCACGTGTCGCCTCCTCTCTCCATCGTCTCGCTAAGCCTATGCGGTAAGGGGGTGTCACCGTCACGGATCTCCCCCGGAACCGCCCGCCGCGCTCCTTTCGCGCGGCGCGTACCCGCCTGCCGCCCGCTTCACGGCCTCCGCACCCGCCCTTGAGTCACGGCCACATGGCGTGAGGATTTGTCCGACTCTGTAGAGTAATGCCTGGTGGCAGGCGGTCTCGCCGCCTGAGTGCGCGCGGGCCAGCGAGGGAGCTTGCCCACACGGGCGCGGGGTGGAAACCCGGTTACGCGGCACGCGAACTCGCCCGGGCAATTGACACTCCGTACAACAGCGTCCGGCGGAGATCGGCGCGGGAGCGTGCTCAACCGCGCCGGAGCCGCGCGCGACCGGCGTTCGAACGGCACCCGATAAGCTCTTCCCATGAGCATCTCCTCCCCGTCCTTCCGAGAAGTGTTGTCCCAGCGCGTCATCGTGGCCGACGGGGCGATGGGCACGATGCTCCAGGCGCAGGACCCCACGCTCGACGACTTCCACGGGCACGAGGGCTGCAACGAGGTGCTCAACGTCACCCGGCCCGACATCGTGCGCGGCGTCCACGACGCCTACTTCGCCGTGGGCGTCGACTGCGTGGAGACCAACACCTTCGGCGCCAACCTGGCCGCGCTCGGCGAATACGACATCGCCGACCGCGTCTACGAATACTCCGAGGCCGGCGCCCGCATCGCCCGCGAGTCGGCCGACCGCTGGGCCACGCCCGACCAGCCGCGCTTCGTGCTCGGCTCCATGGGCCCCGGCACCAAGCTGCCCACCCTGGGCCACCTGCCCTACGCGAGCCTGCGCGACGCCTACCGCGACAACGCCGCCGGCCTGATCGCGGGCGGCGCCGACGCCCTGATCATCGAGACCTGCCAAGACCTGCTCCAGGTCAAGGCCGCCGTCATCGGCGCCAAGCGGGCCGCGGAGGCGTCCGGCCGCGACATCCCGATCATCGCGCAGGTGACGATCGAGACCAACGGCGCCATGCTGCTCGGCTCCGAGATCGGCGCCGCGCTGACCGCGATCGAGCCGCTCGGCGTCGACATCATCGGCCTCAACTGCGCGACGGGCCCGGCCGAGATGAGCGAGCACCTGCGCTATCTCGCCCGCCACTCCCGGCTCAAGCTGTCCTGCATGCCCAACGCAGGGCTGCCCGTGCTGACCGCCGACGGCGCCCACTACCCGCTCACCGCGGCAGAGCTGGCCGACGCCCACGGCTCCTTCACCCGCGACTACGGTCTGTCCCTGGTCGGCGGCTGCTGCGGCACCACCCCCGAGCACCTGCGCCAGGTGGTCGAGCGGGTGCGCGGCAACCAGCCGGTCCAGCGCCGCCCCCGCCCCGAGCCGGGCGCCTCCTCGCTCTACCAGACCGTCCCGTTCCGCCAGGACACCTCCTACCTGGCCATCGGCGAGCGCTGCAACACCAACGGCTCCAAGGCCTTCCGCGAGGCCATGCTGGCGGGCCGCTGGGACGACTGCGTCGAGACGGCCCGCGACCAGGCCCGCGACGGCGCCCACATGCTCGACCTGTGCGTCGACTACGTGGGCCGCGACGGCGTGGCCGACATGAAGGAACTGGCCTTCCGCTTCGCCACCGCCTCCACCCTGCCGATCATGCTCGACTCCACCGAGCCCGCGGTGCTGCAGGCCGGTCTCGAGATGCTCGGCGGGCGCGCCGCCGTCAACTCCGTCAACTACGAGGACGGCGACGGCCCCGACTCCCGCTTCCAGAAGATCATGCGGCTCGTGAGCGAGCACGGCGCGGCCGTCGTCGCCCTGACCATCGACGAGGAGGGCCAGGCCCGCACCGCCGACTGGAAGGTGCGCGTGGCCACCCGCCTCGTCGAAGACCTGACCGCCAACTGGGGCATGCGCGTCGAGGACATCATCGTCGACTGCCTGACCTTCCCCATCGCCACCGGCCAGGAGGAGACCAGGCGCGACGGCGTCGAGACCATCGAGGCCATCCGCGAGCTCAAGCGCCGCTACCCGGGCGTGCAGACCACGCTGGGCCTGTCCAACATCAGCTTCGGCCTCAACCCGGCCGCCCGCATGGTGCTCAACTCGGTCTTCCTCAACGAGTGCGTCAACGCCGGGCTCGACTCCGCCATCGTGCACGCCTCCAAGATCCTGCCGATGGCCCGCATCCCCGACGAGCAGCGCCAGGTCGCCCTCGACATGGTCTACGACCGCCGCCGCGACGGCTACGACCCGCTGCAGCGGTTCATGGAGCTGTTCGAGGGCGTCGACGCCGCCGCCCTGCGGGCAGGCAAGGCCGAGGAGCTGGCCGCGCTGCCGCTGTGGGAGCGGCTCAAGCGGCGCATCGTCGACGGCGAGAAGAAGGGCCTCGAGGCCGACCTCGACACCGCGCTCGACCAGCGGCCCGCCCTTGAGATCATCAACGACGTGCTGCTCGACGGCATGAAGACGGTCGGCGAGCTGTTCGGGTCCGGGCAGATGCAGCTTCCTTTCGTGCTGCAGTCGGCCGAGGTGATGAAGACGGCCGTGGCCCACCTCGAGCCCCACATGGACCGGGTCGAGGGCGAGACGAAGGGCCGCATCGTGCTGGCCACCGTCAAGGGCGACGTGCACGACATCGGGAAGAACCTCGTCGACATCATCCTGTCCAACAACGGCTACCAGGTGGTCAACCTCGGCATCAAGCAGCCGGTCTCGGCCATCCTGGAGGCCGCCGACGAGCAGCGGGCCGACGTCATCGGCATGTCGGGGCTGCTGGTGAAGTCGACGGTCATCATGAAGGAAAACCTGGAGGAGATGAACTCCAGGGGCCTGTCACAGCACTATCCGGTGCTGCTCGGCGGCGCCGCCCTGACCCGCGCCTACGTCGAGCAGGACCTGGCCGAGCTGTTCGAGGGCGAGGTGCGTTACGCCCGCGACGCGTTCGAGGGGCTGCGGCTGATGGACGCGTTCATGGCCGTCAAGCGCGGCGTGGCCGGCGCGACGCTGCCGCCGCTGCGCGAGCGGCGGGTCAAGACCGGCGCGGTGCTCCAGCGCACCCCCGTCGCGGAGCTGCCCGCCCGCTCCGACGTGGCCACCGGCAACCCGGTGCCGCGCGCCCCCTTCCACGGCGACCGGGTGGTCAAGGGCATCCCGCTGGCCGACTACGCCGCCTACCTCGACGAGCGCGCCCTGTTCCTCGGCCAGTGGGGGCTCAAGCCCACCAGGGGCGGCGACGGCCCCGGCTACGAGGAGCTGGTCGAGACCGAGGGCCGGCCGCGGCTGCGCATGTGGCTCGATCGCATGCAGACCGAGGGCCTGCTGGAGGCGGCCGTCGTCTACGGCTACTTCCCGTGCGTCTCCGACGGCGACTCGCTGATCATCCTCGGCGACGACGGCGGCGAGCGCACCCGCTTCACCTTCCCGCGCCAGCGCCGTGACCGGCACCTGTGCCTGTCCGACTTCTTCCGCGCCAAAGACTCCGGCGAGGTCGACGTGGTCGGCTTCCAGGTGGCCACCATGGGGTCGAAGATCTCCGAGGCCACGGCCGAGCTGTTCGCCAAAGACGCCTACCGCGACTACCTGGAGCTGCACGGCCTGTCGGTGCAGCTCACGGAGGCGCTGGCCGAATACTGGCACGCCCGGGTCCGCTCGGAGTGGAGCATCGGCGGCGAGGAGTCGCTGGACGACATGCTCAAGGTCAACATCCAGGGCTGCCGATACTCCTTCGGCTACCCGGCCTGCCCGAACCTGGAGGACCAGCGGCAACTGTTCGAGCTGCTCGACCCTGAGCGCATCGGGGTGACGCTGTCGGAGGAGTTCCAGCTCCACCCCGAGCAGGCCACCTCCGCCCTGGTCGCCCACCACCCCGAGGCCAAATACTTCAACGTCTGACCACCCGGCCCGTGCGGCGTCCCCGCCGCGCCCGCCCACGGGCTCGCGTCGGTGGGTTCTCGTCGGCGGGTTCTGGAACGGTGCACCCCGGCGCACGAGCCGGGCCGGGGAGTCATAGCCGCTGTTCACGGGCGGGCGGGGGTGGGCTCGCCCGCCGTTCATGTCCGGCGGGCACCATGGCACGAGGGATCACACACATGCACTACCGATCGGGGAGAGGGATGGAAGCGGTCTTCTTCGACATGGACGGCCTGCTGGTGGACAGCGAGCGCGTCTGGCTGGAGATCGAGACCGAGGTGATGGCCAGGCTCGGCGCCGAGTGGACGCCCGAACACCAGGTGCACCTGCTCGGCGGCTCCATGGAGCGCACGGTCGACTACATGCTGGCCGTCTCCGGCGCGGACGTGCGGCCCGCCGTGGTGCGCGAGTGGATGATCAGCGGGATGGTGGCGCGCCTGTCGGCCGGGGTACGCGTCCTGCCGGGCGCCTCCGAGCTGCTCGACGCGCTGCGGGACGAGGGCGTGCCGGTGGGGCTGGTCACGTCCTCGCTCAAGGAGATCGCCGACGCGGTGCTCAAGAGCGTCGGCAGAGACCGCTTCGACTGCGTGGTCACCGCCGACGACGTCACCCGTACGAAGCCGGACCCCGAGCCGTACCTGACGGCCGCCCGGCTGCTCGGGGTGGAGCCGGTGCGCTGCGTGGTGCTGGAGGACTCCCCGAACGGCGTGGCCGCCGCGACCGCGGCGGGCTGCGCCGTCGTGGCCGTGCCGAGCCTGCTGCCCATCGAGCCCGCGCCGGGACGGCTGGTGGTCACGTCGCTGACCGAGGTCGCGGTCACGGACCTGAGAGCCCTGCTGCACTCCTGAGACGAAAGCCCCCGAGGCGACTCCCCTAGGGGGAAAGTGGTTCTCGCGGAGGAGGGGCGGGCGCGGTTTCGCGTGCCAGGATGGAGTGCAGGAAGCCACGACGAGGGGGCTGCGACATGGACACCTTCAACACGATCGCCTGGTTGCCGCTGTGCGCCGGGGTGAGCATCGCCGGTCTGGTGCTGGCGTTCCTGGCCTTCAGGCGCAGGGGCGCGGCCGCCGGCATGCGGGTGACCGCCTGGGCGCTGCTGCCCCTGGCGGCCTTTCTGACCGGCGCGCTGCAGGCGTTGTGGACCGTCGGCACGACCGTGGCGGGGTTCGTGACCGGCCTGGTGTTCAATCCCGGCGTGTGGGCGGGTGTGGCGCTGGCGGGGCTGTCGGTGGTGCTGTTCGTGGTGTCGGGGGTGATCCGCGGCAGGAAGCTGTCGGCCGGGCGCAAGAACGACGCCGACCCGCCGTCCGAGCGGTCCGCACGGCCGGCGGCGGGCCAGTCGCCCCAGGCGCCCGCGC
>NZ_BAAAZP010000234.1:0-11115 GCF_039536965.1 Nonomuraea antimicrobica
CGCCTGGACGGGGCCGCCCGCCTGGACGGGGCCGCCCGCCTGGACGGGGCCGCCGTGCGCGAGGTGGCCGCGCGGCCGTTCTCGCTGTCGGGCCTGGACGCGTCGCAGGTGGCGGGCCTGCGGGGAGACGTCGAGGACGCCTTCCGCCTGTCGCCGCTGCAGAGCGGCATGCTCTTCCACGCGCTGAGCCGGCCGGGGGACTACGTCGGCACCGACGAGTACCTGATCACCGGGCCGCTCGACACGGGCCTGCTCAGGGCCGCTTGGCAGCGGGCCGCCGCCCGGCACCCGGCGCTGCGCAGCTTCGTCGCCTGGGAGGGGCTGCCGCATCCGGTGCAGGCGGTCCTGCGTGCCGTGGAGGTGCCGTTCGCCGTGGCGGGCGACGTGGCGGGCGACGAGGGGGTGGATCTCGCGGACGGGCTGCCGTACCGGGTCGTGGTGGTGCGCGAAGGCCCCGAGCGGCACCGGCTGCGGTGGGTGTGCCACCATATCGTGCTCGACGGCTGGAGCAAGTCGGCCGTGCTGGCCGAGGTCTTCACCATCTACGCGGCGCTGCGCGAGGGCGGGGAGCCCGAGCTGCCGGAGCCGGTGCCGTTCGCCGCGCACCCGGCCTGGCTGGCCGGGCTCGACCGGGAGGCCGAGGCGCGCTTCTGGCGGCGGGAGCTGGCCGGTGTCACCAGGCCCACGCCGCTGCCGGGCGGGCCCGACGGCGGCACGGGCACGGGACGGCAGGCCGCGGTGCTGGACGAGCGGCTGGTCGCCGACCTGACCGGGATCGCCCGCACGGGACGCATGACGCTGAACGCGGTCCTGCTCGGAGCGTGGGCGCTGCTGCTCGGACGCGCCACCGGCTCGGACGACGTGCTGTTCGGCGTGACGCTGTCGGGACGGTCCGCGCCCGTGCCCGGCGTCGACCGCATGATCGGCATGCTCATGAACACCGTGCCCGCGCGGGTGCGGATCGACCGGAGCGCTCCCGCCGCGCAGTGGCTGGCCGCGGTCCACCGGCAGCAGGTCGAACTGCGCGCGCACGAGCACTCCGCTCTGGTGGACATCCGCAGGCACAGCCAGATCCCCGGCGACCGGCCGATGATCGAGTCCGCCTTCGTCTTCGACGGCGGGTTCGCGGACGCGCCGCGTACGGCGGGGCTGACGATCGAGCAGACGGGCGACGAGGGACGCAACGACCTGCCGCTCGCCGTCACCGTCGACACCGGCCAGGACGGGCGCGTCACGCTCGCCCTCCTGCACGGCCGCGACCGGCTCGGGGACGCGCCGGCCCGCGCGCTGCTGGACGACTACCTGGGCCTGCTCCGCGCCGTCGCCGACACGCCGCAGGCCCCGGTGTCCGCGCTCGGGAACCCACGGGACGCGGCCGGGCGGGTGCTGGCCGGGATCTGGGCGGAGGTGCTGGGGGTCGAGCGGGTCGGCCCGGACGACGACTTCTTCGAGCTGGGGGGCGACTCGATCCTGAGCGTGCACATCGTCGGCCGAGCGCGGGCACACGGCTTCACGTTCACCCCGCGCCGGCTTCTCCAGCACAGGACCGTGGCCGCCCTGGTGGAAGCCACCTCGGAGCACCCGGAACCCGCCTCCTCCTCCGCAGACGACCCGCCGCTGTCCGGCCTGGGGACGGGAGAGCTGGCGCGGTTCGCGGGCGAGGAGGACGTGCTGCGGCTGTCGCCGCTCCAGATGGGCATGCTGGTCGAGACGCTGGCCGCGGCCGGGCCCGACCCCTACTTCCGCCAGTGGAGCTACGACCTCGAAGGCGACCTGGACACCGGGGCGTTCGCGCGGGCGTGGCAGTGGGTGATCGACCGGCATCCGGCGCTGCGCAGCCGCGTCGTCTGGGAGGGCGTCTCCCACCCGGTCCAGGTGGTCGGTCACCGTTCCCCGGTCATGCTGGAGCGCTGGGACACGCGCCGCATGGGGGAGACGGCACCGGCGGACCTGCTCGCCGAGGACCGCGAGCGCGGCTTCGACCTGCACTCCGGGCCGCCGATGCGGCTGGCGCTGATCCGTACGGGCGAGCGGAGCCACCGGCTGGTGTGGAGCGCGCACCACATCCTGCTGGACGGCTGGAGCCACGTGCTCGTCATGCGGGAGGTGTTCTCGGCCTACGAGGCGCTGCGCGAGGGGCGGTCGCCGAGCCTGCCGCCGCCGGTTCCGTACCGGGAGTTCATCGCGTCGCTGGGGCGGCGGCCCGACGGGGCGGCGTACTGGAAGCAGGTCCTGGAGGGCTTCGCCGGGCCGACCCCCGTTCCGCCGCTCGGGGACGGGCCGCGGGGCGCGGGTGTCGTCGAGACGCGGCTGCCGGATGAGCTGGCCCGGTCGTTGAAGGCTTCGGCGGCGGCGTACGGGGTGGCCGCGGCCACGGTGGCGGAGGCGGCCTGGGCGCTGCTGCTGGCCCGGCACACCGGGGAGTCGCGGGTGACCTTCGGCGTGACCGTCTCGGGACGGCTGGCCGCCGTCCCCGGGATCGAGCGCATGGTCGGCATGCTGCTCAACACCCTTCCCGCCCGCCACGAGGTGGGCGGCGCGGTCGGCGACTGGCTGAGGCTCGTCCACGAGAACAGGGGCAGGCGCGGCGAGCACGAGCACGACGCGCTCGTGGACATCCGCCGCTGGGCGGGCGTGCCCGGCGGACGTCCGCTCTACGCGACCAGGTTCGTCTACGCGGGGACCGAGCACGAGGAGGCGGGCGGCGAGTACGCCGGGCTGCGGGTCAGAGACGTCACCGTGGTGGACGGCGAGCTGGACAGCCCTCTGGTGCTCGCCCTGTCCACCGGCGAGGTCACCCAGGTCCAGCTCAGGTACGACGCCCCAGGCTACGACCGGCCGGCGGCCGAGCGCCTGCTGACGGAATACGTGCGGACGCTGGAGTCGCTGGTCACGGCCGAGCCGCACGCGCCACTCACCGACCCGGCGCAGGCACCCGCGCAGGCGCCCGCCGAGGTGCTGGCCCGCGTCTGGCGGGAGCTCCTGGGCGTGGCGGACGTCGGCCCGCACGACGACTTCTTCGACCTGGGCGGCGACTCGATGCTCGTCTTCCGGATGGTGAGCCGGGCGCAGCAGGAAGGGCTGGACCTCACCGTACGGCGGGCACTGCGGCACCGGACCATCGCCGAACTGCTGGCGGGCGACCCAGAATCCGTACGGACCACCCCCACCACGGACACCGCGCCGCTCACCCCCGCGATCAGCCGCCTCCTGTCACGCGGGGTCCGGCCCGCGCACCACAACCAGGCGGCGCTGCTGACCTGGCGTGTGCCACCCGATCCGGCCCGGCTGGACGAGGCGTTGCGCGCGGTGGTCGCCCACCACGAGACGCTGCGCATCCGGCTGCACGGCGACGGGCTGCGGCTCGCGGACGCGGGTGACGCCCCAGTGCTGCGTGAGGTGGCGGACCTGGAGGCCGCCGCCGACGAGCTGAACGCGAGCCTCGACCCCGCCGAAGGCCCGCTGATCGGCGCGGCCACCGTCCCCGGCGCGGCCAGGACGCTGATCGTCGTGCACCACCTGGCGATCGACTCGGTCTCCTGGTCGATCCTCCTGGACGACCTGGCCACGGCCTACCGGGGCGACCGACCGCTCGCCCCGGCGAGCACGCCCTACCTGGAATGGGCCCGGCGGCTGGACGCCCACACCGGCACCCGGCGGTACGCCGAGGACCTGGCGTACTGGTCGGCCGCCCTCCCCGTGGACGCGCCCGAACTGCCCGCCGACCACCCCGGCGGCGAGAACACCGAGGCCCTGGAACGCGTGCACCGCTGCGCGCTGTCCGCGCAGGCGACCGAGACCCTCCTGCGCGGGCACGCCGACGGGCACGCCGACGGGCGTATCGACGGGCGCATCGATGGGGCGCTGCTCGCCTGCGTGGCCGCCGCGCTGGCCCCATGGACGGGGTCGGCCGCCGTCCTCATCGACGTGGAGAGCCACGGCAGGGCGGACCTGTTCGACGACGTGGATCTCGGCCGCACGCTCGGCTGGTTCACCGCCACCTACCCGGTGCACGTGCACGTGGCGGACCCCGACCCCGTACGCCGCACCCGCAGGGTGGGCGACCAGCTCCGCGCCGTCCCCGACCAGGGCATCGGGTACGGCCTGGCCCGCCACCTCCGCTCCGACCTCCCAGGACGGGCAGTACCGCAGGTGTCCTTCACCTACCACGGCCGGCGGAGCGACCGCCAGGAAGACCTCTTCGAGGTGGCCGACGAGGCCCCCGGCACCGTACGCGCGCCCGACGCCGCCCGGTCGCACCCGCTCGCGGTCAGCGCCGCGGTCACCGGCGGCAGGCTGGTCGTCGAGTGGGCCTACTCCGGCGGGCTGCACGAGGCGGCCACGATCGCCGAGCTGGCCGGGCGATTCCTGCGCGAGCTGGAGACCCTGGCCACCGCCCGCCCGCCGGGCCCGGCCGGCCCGCCGCTGAGCGGGCTGTTCCCCGGCTCGCCCGCCCTGCTGCTGCCGATGGCCCGGCACGGCGTACCGGGCGTCGGCGTGGCGGTGATCGAGGCGGGCGAGCGCGTCACGACCTGGGGCCAGGGGGTCACCGGCGACGAACCGGCGCGGGACGTCACGTCCGGCACCCGCTTCCAGGCGTGCTCGGTCAGCAAGCACGTCACGACGCTCGGCGTGCTCAGGCTGGTCCAGGAGGGACGGCTCGACCTCGGCAAGGACGTGCACGCGTACCTGCGCTCGTGGCGGGTGCCCGGCGACGGGGTCACCGCGCGCGACCTGGGCGGGCTCACCGTGCGGGACCTGCTGGACCACACGGCGGGACTCAACGCCTTCGGCCACCCCGGCTACCCCCGGCGCGGCCGGATCCCCGAGCTGCCCGACGTCCTGGACGGGAGGCCGCCGGCCAACACGCCGGCCGTCGTCCGCGAACGGCCGCCCGGCGCCTTCCGCTACACCGGCGGCGGCTTCTCGGTCATCCAGCAGATCGTCGCCGACGTCACCGGCCTGCCGTTCGAGGCGGCCATGCGCGCCCTCGTCCTGGAGCCGCTCGCCATGCGCGACAGCGGCTACGAGCGGGACCCGTGGGGACCGGCGGCGCTCGGGCACCTGTCGGACGGCAGCGTCGTGGAGGAGGGCTGGCGGGTCTTCCCCGAGCTGGCCGCCAGCGGGCTGTGGAGCACGCCGGGAGACCTGGCCAAGGTCGCGCTGGAGATCTTCAGGGCCGCGTCCGGGGCGCGGACGGCCTTCCTGTCGCCGGAGTCGGCCGAGGTGATGCTGACGCCGCGCGCGGGCGGCTACGGCGCGGGCACGGCGATCGACGGGTGCTGGTTCGGCCATCCCGGCGACCGGCACTCCTACCAGTGCTTCACGGCCACCGACCGGCGCACCGGCGACGGCCTGGTGATCATGGCCAACCTGGGCGGCGAGCCGGCCTTCGTCGCCGACGTGCTGAACGAGCTCGGCCTGCCCATCCGCTACTCGATCGATGAGGAGCCCCCGCATGCGTGAGCGCCACCCGGCGGGCGAGCGGCCCGTGGTCTTCATGTTCCCCGGCGTCGGCGACCACTACGCGGGCATGAGCCAGGGCCTCTACGAGCACGAGCCCGCCTTCCGCGCCTCGATGGACCGCTGCTTCGGCCTGCTGACCGCCGAGCTGGGCCAGGACGTCCGCGCGTTGCTCTACCCGGGCGAGGCACCCCGGCGCACGCGGGGCAGACCGGACGTGCGTGCCCTGCTCAACCGCGGGGCACGGCCGCCGGCGGGGCTGGACCGGACGCGGGTGCTGCAACCACTGGTGTTCTCGGTCGAGTACGCCCTGGCCGAGCTGCTCATGAGCTGGGGCATCGAGCCGGCGGGCCTGCTCGGCTACAGCATCGGCGAGTACGTCGCCGCGTGCGTCGCGGGCGTGCTGCCGCTCGACCAGGCGCTCGCCCTCGTCGTCCGGCGGGCCGACCTCATCGAGACCCTGCCGGCGGGAGCCATGCTCGTGGTGCTGCTCGGCGAGGACGAGTTGACCGCCCGTCTCGGCGACGACCTCTCGCTCGCCGCGGTGGACGGTGAGCGCCTGTGCGTGGCGGCGGGCCCCGTACCGGCTGTCGAGCGGCTCGAACGCGACCTCGCCGCGGCCGGGGTGGCGCATCTGCGCGTGGGCGCCCGGCACGCCTTCCACTCGCGGATGATGGCCCCGATCGAGCCCTACCTGGAGGGCCTGGCCCGCACGTTCACGCTGCGCCCTCCGGCGATCCCGTTCCTGTCGAACGTGACCGGCGCCTGGATCACCGCCGAGCAGGCGACCGACCCCCGCTACTGGGCCGGCCACCTGCACAGGACCGTGCGCTTCCACGACGGGCTGACCGAGCTGTGGGCGATGCCGTCGGCGATCGCGCTGGAGGTCGGCGTGGGGACGATGCTCACCGGCCTGGCCGACCAGCATCCCGACCGGCCGGACGACGGCCCGCCCTCGGTCTTCCCCACGCTGGCGGGCGGCGACGACGTGGCCGACCTGCTGGCCGCGGTCGAGGGGTTGCGGGCGGCGGGCGCGCGGGTGGACCGGGACGTCGTACGACAGGCAGGAGGCTGACCGTGGACTTCGACCTGACCCCCGAGCAGCGGGACCTGCGGCAGCGGGTCATCCGGTTCGCCAGGGAGGAACTCGGCGCGCAAGCCGCCGCCCACGACCGGGACGAGACGTTCGACCGCGACGGCTGGAAGGCGTGCGCCGAGTTCGGCGTCCTGGGCTGGCCCGTGCCGCGCGAGTACGGAGGATCGGGACTCGACCCGCTGACCACGCTCCTGGCCTGCGAGGCGCTCGGCTACGGCTGCGCCGACAACGGGCTGGTCTTCGCCGTCGACAACCACCTGTGGGCCTGCGTGGTCTACCTGCTGCGGCACGGCTCACCCGAGCAGCGCGCCAGATTCCTGCCCGGCCTCGTGGACGGGACGCTGATCGGCGCGCACGCCCTGACCGAGCCCGAGACCGGCTCCGACGTGCTGTCGCTCACCACCACCGCCGTGCGGCACGGCGACGACTACGTCATCGACGGCGCCAAGTGCTTCATCAGCAACGGCACCATCGCCGGCCTGTACGTGCTGTTCGCCCGCACGGCCGACTCGGGGCCCGCGCAGCAGGCCCTGTCCGCCTTCCTCCTGCCCCGCGACACCCCGGGGCTGGAGGTACGCCGGGCGATCAGCAAGGCCGGACTGCGCGGCACCCCGATGGGCGAGCTGCGGCTGGAGGGCTGCCGGGTGCCCGGCGCCAACCTGCTCGGCGCGGAGGGGGCCGGGTACCGGATCTTCACCTCCGTCATCGAATGGGAGCGCGGCTTCATGGCCGCCAGCCAGATCGGCCGCCTGCAGCGCCTGCTGGAGACCTCGGTCTCATACGCAAGCTCGCGAACCCAGTTCGGCGTGCCCATCGGCTCCTTCCAGGCCGTCTCGCACCGGCTCGCCGATCTGCGCGTCCACCTGGAGCTGGCGCGGCTGATGCTCTACAAGGTCGGCTGGCTCAAGCGCGAGGGCAGGATCGCGCTGCTCGAATCGGCCATACTCAAGCTCTTCACCAGCGAGAGCCTGGTGGAGGGGGCGCTGGCCGCGATGCGCGTGCACGGGGCGCGCGGCTACGTGGCCGACCTTCCGATCGAGCGCGAGGTCAGGGACGCGCTGGCCGCCACGACCTACGGCGGCACCTCGGACATCCAGCGCACCATCATCGCCGGTCTGTCCGGACTGCCGGAGGCACGATGAAGGAGGAAGAAGTGGCGCGTGAACACCTCATCACGCTCGACGCCCCGCTGTCCGACAGGCTGGCCGCTGAGTTCGCCAAACGGGTGTTCTTCGCCGACGAGTCCATCCTCGGCTTCCGCCTGGTCGAGGGGAACGCCGCCGTCCTGGTGACCGCGACCGGCGCCGCCTCGGCCGACGACCTGGCCCGCAAGCTGCGCTTCCTCCTGCACAACGACGTGCTGCCGCAGCTCGTCAGGGCGCCCAAGGTCATCTGGCGCTCGCCCGCGGACAGGACGCCCGAGCCGGGCACGTTCGAGCGGCTGCGGGAGCGCGGCGTCGTCTGCCCGGTGGGCGAGGGACAGGTCGCGCTCGGCCAGCCGCTGCTGACGATCATGGACGCGCTCGACGCGGTGATCAGGGAGATCGTCGTGGCGGAGTTCGGCGGGCGCGAGTTCCGCTATCCGACCCTCATCCCCACCACCGCGCTGGCCCGCTGCGGCTACTTCACCTCCTTCCCGCAGCACGCGATGTTCGCCACCCGCATCACCGGCGACATCGACGTCTACCGCGACTTCCTGGACGCGGTGAAGAACACCGGCGACGTGGGCGCGGAGATCCTCGGCCGCTGCGGTCGGGTGGACTACTGCCTGCCGCCGACGATGTGCTACCACACGTTCAACCAGTTCGCCGACCGCGCGCTGCCCGAGGGCCTGTCGGTGGCGACGGCGAGGGGCAAGTCGTTCAGGCACGAGGCGCGTTACAGCCACACGCTGGCCCGCCTGTGGGACTTCACCATCAGGGAGATCGTCTTCTTCGGCGCCAGGGACGAGGTGCTCGGGCAGCGCGAGCGGTTCCTGCGCCGCATCCTGGCGCTGGCGGAGTCGCTGGAGGTCTCGGGGCGCTGCGAGGTCGCCAACGACCCGTTCTTCGGCAGCTCCGACAGCGGCGACAGGAGCTCCTCGCAGCGCCTGATGGAGCTGAAGTACGAGCTGGGCCTGCGCGTCGACGCGTCCGAGAGCGTCGCGGTGGGCTCGTTCAACTTCCACGAGCGCCTCTTCGGCGAGGCGTTCCGCATCGAGGGGACGCCGTTCACCGCGTGCGCGGGATTCGGGCTGGAGCGCTTCGCCTTCGCCCTGCTCTGTCAGCACGGCCTTGACCCTGACCGCTGGCCCGGCGCGGTGCGGCGGGCACTGAACCTGGAGGCGGCACTGTGACCAAGCATGTGGGGGTCGTCGGAGCGGGCACGATGGGCGTCGGCGTGAGCCAGGCGTTCGCCGCCTTCGGCTACCGGACCACGCTCGTCGACACCGGTGACGAGGCTCTCGACCGGGCCAGGGAGGCGATCGCCCGCGACCAGCGGTTCGCGGCGCTGCTCGGCTCCCGTACGCCCGGGCACCGCGTCATGGAGCACCTCACGTTCACCACGAAGCTGGACGACCTGGCCGACGCGGAGTTCGTGGTCGAGAACGTCACCGAGGACATGGAGGTGAAGCGGCAGCTCTACCACGCGTTGGAGGACGTGCTCGCGGACGAGTGCATCGTGGGAGCCAACACCTCCGCCATCCCGATCACCAGGCTCGGCTCCTTCACCCGCCGCGCCGACCGGGTCATCGGCACCCACTTCATGAACCCCGCACACCTGAAACCGCTGGTGGAGGTGATACGGGCGCTCCACACGTCCGAGCGGACCGTGCGGACCACCCTCCTGCTGCTGGACACGATCGGCAAGCAGAGCGCGGTCGTGGAGGACTCGCCGGGGTTCGTGACCAACCGGGTGCTCATGCTGACGCTCAACGAGGCCGTCTGCCTGCTGGACGAGGGCGTGGCCACGGCCGCGGAGATCGACCGGCTCTTCGTACGGTGCTTCGGGCACGCCATGGGGCCGCTGGCAACCGCCGACCTGATCGGCCTCGACACCGTGCTCTACTCGCTGGAGGTCCTGCTGCGGGAGTTCAACGACCCTAAGTACCGCCCCTCCACGCTGCTGAAGAAGTACGTGGACGGAGGGCTGCTCGGCCGCAAGAGCGGACGCGGATTCTTCGCCTACGACACCTGACACCCGACACCCGGCAACCGAGGGAGAGACATGCAAGACGACCGCGCGGCGATCAGGGAGTTCGTGGCCCGGCACGTGAAAGGACACGACCTCTCCGACGACCAGGACATCTTCGCCTCCGGATATGTCAGCTCCCTGTTCGTGGTGCAGATCGTGATGTTCACCGAGAACACGATGGGCGTGACCGTCTCCGAGGAGGACCTCGACCTCGACAACTTCCTGTCGATCTCGCGGATCCACGACTTCGTCACCCGCAAGCGGAACGCGCTCGCCCGCTGACCGTCACGTCTCGCGGGGCCGGATCGCCGTACCTGTGATAGAGGTGGGCAGGCGCACGGCGGCACGGACGGGCGCGCGCCTTTCCGGCCCGCTGGACGAGGAAGGAGTCCGTGGTGAAGGCCACCGGTGACGGCTTACCCGTGCCCCCGGCGGGCGTCGAGGTGAGCGGCCGGGGAGGACCGCCGCGCGCGCTGCTCGCGGGAGGCGTTCCTCGGTGAGCGCGTCCCTGCCTCCGGAGGCGGTGCTCCGCCGTTTCTCGCTGCTGAGCTTCTTCGCCAACCTGCCCGCCGGGCTGCACATGGCCCCGATCGTGCTGCTGCTGAGCGCGCGCGGGCTCGACCCCGCCGCCATCGGCCTCGTCTTCGCCGCCTACGGGGTGACCACGGTCGTCCTGGAGCTGCCCACCGGCGGGCTGGCCGACGTGATCGGCAGGCGGGTCATCCTCATGATGTCCGCCGTGCTCGGCACGGCAGGGCTCGCCCTGATGGGCGTGGGGACCTCGCTTCCCGAGCTGATGCTCGCCTCCGTGCTGAGGGGCGTGTCCCGTACGCTGCGGACCGGGCCGCTGGAGTCCTGGTACGTCGACAGCCTCAGGGCGACCGACCCCGAGGCGGATCTGAAGGCGGGGCTGGCCAGGGGCGGCGCCTGGGGCTCGGCGGCGCTCGCCGCGGGCGCGCTGGCCGGTGGCCTGGTCGCGCTCGTTCTTCCCGCCTTCCGGTGGGGGCCGGTGATCCCGCTCTCGGTGCCGCTCCTGCTCGCCGCCGCCGCCTCCGCGGTGCTCTTCCTGCTGGTGCTCGGCGTCATGCCGGAGCCGCCGTACGCCCGCGTCGGCCTGCGCGCCATCCTGCGCAACGTGCCCGCCACGATCCTGCTGGGGGCCCGCGTCAGCGGCCGTGACGTGATCGTGCTGCGCGTCCTGGCCGTGGCGCTGGGCACGGGACTCGCGCTCAACGCCGTGGAACTGCTCACCCCCGGCCGCATCGCCCAGGCCGTCGAGCACCTGGAACTGGCCGGGGGCGCGTACGCGATCGTCGTCACGCTCGGCTTCGCCGCCACGGCCGCGGGATCCGCGCTCGCCCGCGCGCTGGCCAGGCTGCCGG
>NZ_BAAAZP010000235.1:0-1026 GCF_039536965.1 Nonomuraea antimicrobica
CGGCGGACGCCACGGCCGGCGACGACTCCCCGGCCGCCGCGGTCGCCCAGGCGTACGCCAGTACGGCCCAGGGCGCGAACAGCCGGTTGGCCCCGTTGTCCCGGTAAGCGGCGCGCTCGACCCAGGACCGCGCGGCGGCCGCGTCCCCGGCCAGCGCGCTCGCCGTGGCGAGCCCGGACATCAACGTCCCGGTCAGCCGGATCGTGTCGCGGCCCTGGAGCGCGGTCACGGCCTCGCGCAACGACCGTCCGGCGGTCTCCGGCCGTCCCTGGGCGCACTCGACGAGCCCGCGGAAGCCGACCGGCCCGGCCGACATGAGCGGCGCTGGACCGGCCAGGATCTCCCGGTAGTCCCGCTCGGCCACCTCCCACGCGGTGACCAGGTCACCGAGGGCCAGGCAGGCCAGGCACCGGGCCAGGCCGAGCTGTACGACACCCCACGGGTACTCGCCCGGGTGCGCCGCCAGCAGCGCCTGCCCTCGGTCGTGGAAATGGTCCGCCTCGTCGGGACGGCCGAGGAAACCGGCCGACGCCGTGGCCGCCACCAGGCCCTACATGACCGCCTGGGGGTCCGCCGACTCCCAGGCCAGCAGCCGCCCGGCCGCCTCGATCGCCGCCTCGCACCGCCCGTCGAACAGGAGGATCCACGTCCTGTTGCCCTCCGCCAGGTCGCCGCCCGCCAGGTCGAGCGCTCGTTCGGCGCCCGCGAGGTCGCCCGAGCCGAAGTACAGCGTGTCCGAGCGGGCCAGCGCCCAACGCACCCGTTCGGGGCCCGGCGGCGGCACGTCCGACAGGACGGCGGCGGCCTCCGCGCTGTGGCCCCGGTATTCGAGGATCTCGGCGAGCAGGGCGTCGGCCTCCGGCCCCGGCTCCGCGTCCCGTGCCGCCCGCGCCAGCCGCTCGGCCAGCGCAAGGTCCGCCCGCTCGACGGCCTGCCGCGCGCCCCTGCGTACGACGTCCGGCCGCGGCACGGCACCGCCTTCGAGCTGCCAGATCCCGGCCCGCAGCGCGTCGTCCGCACGGCGCA